>JAOTWT010000311.1 GCA_029862725.1 Acidobacteriota bacterium
GTTTGTCCACCATTTTGTGTTGGCCCGGTATTCAAAATTTACGGCCCCAGCCTGACTCTGGAGGGGTCTGACCACTTTTGAGTTTGTCCATTGCGCTCGGTGGGCGGCGGTCTCGGGTACGGCGGCGCAGATATGGCCGCTTCTTTCCAGTTGTTTACGCTGAGCGACGATGATGACAACTTCCCCGTCGTTCGCGGCTTCCTGGCACTCGGTAAGGTCCTGGGTCCAGCGCCAACCAAATTTCGCGCCGTAATCTTCAAACCAATCCGTAAGGCTGTTTGCGGTAAGCTCGCGAACAGTCTCGCCGTACTCTGGCGCCACCTGAAGCCCGGCATTCAGTTTGGCAATCGCATCTCGCGTCCACCACACGCGGGGAATGAACGTACCGGCGAGATAGCAATAATCGTGAGCGTAAATGTTGCAGTAGGTTGTCGAGCCGTGTTTGATGTATCGAGCGTGACCCGCAACCCCCAGGTAATCAATGATTCTCCCCAAATCCCCGGGTTTGTCGTTGGAGTTTGAAGGGCGGCCCGGTCTTCCAGGTTCACCGAGAGGATAAGCCCGACCCCCGTCGCGATTTCGCGTTATGTCCGGCCGGTTTTCTTTAAGGTGTACTTCGCGGACACCCCCCGCAGCCGGTTCTTCGACAAAATCAGCGGACGCAATCAGGTATCTGTTTGCCACGAAACCCGTTAGCGTCTGATCGTGGAGGATGACGGAAATCTGCCACCAGTTCGGATCATCCGGAACATCGGCGAGCTTGGTGACGGCGTGGCCGCGATTTAGCACCGCAATCCGGTTGCCTGGTTTCACAACCGGTGCTGACCTGAAGTTGAGACTCAGACTATTTACTCTGTAACTCATAATTTCTCCCTTTGAGAAGTGGTCGGATGTTTTTGCTCTATTCTAGTTTGAAATGCTGAATAGCCTCAAGACCTTTCGCTGCGGCCCGTTTGTCGTAGTAGGCGCCGATGATTATGTCTCAGGCCTGAGGTCTCTATTCTCCGCGCTCTGCGCTCATAGCAAATGAGTCATCCGCGCCCCGGTAATCACCTCGCGTTTTTGCGGCGGCCCGAATTTCCCCCCTCTGAATACTCCTCTATCCTTTATCCATCTCAAGCTTCACTGCTGAAGCGGATCGGATTGCGCGACATCGGAAAAGTCGACGTCCCTAATCATTGGGCCCTCTTCTTGATGATCGCCACATCTGCGCAGGCGTCTGAAATGCTAACACCGCTTATTCTAATGTCTGCCGCAGGAAACGTTCGCTCAATCGCGTTACCGTTGCCATCGAGTCTTTCAACAACGATCGAGGGAAATACACCCTTGATCGGCTTCTTAGGGAAGAACAAAATACGGGTGATATCTGATCCAAAAGCGACTTCTTCCAATGGACGCATAACCATAGAAACTATGTTCTGGCGCTGCACCTCGCGAAGACTTGGAAAGAGTTTTTCATACCCCGGAATAAGCAAGTTGTTGAATTTGTCTAACGCCACTGGTACATCGCTTTTCGGTGCCGGCACGAATACGGATGTAAATATTGACGACGCGCTTCCCGCCAGATTCAGCCAAAACAGGGTCTTGCTTCTGAGGCTACGTTCCCCGCGTCGATCATGTGTGTTCGCAACCATTTCGAATGTGAGCGGACGATAGGGTATCCAAAAACCCTCTTGCCTTTGTACATGGCAACGGTCATCGGGATCGTAACTGCCTCTTCCTTGATTAGCTTGACCGTCCAAAAGCCGGGTTGACTCCCGTCGCTGCAGATCTCCATAGATTTCCGGAAATCGGCCTTCGAGGTCCTCTGGCTTAAATGCCCTCCAGTCGCTTCCATCCTCTTTTATTTCGAGCGCTACCTTTACCTCCATAGATTCGCTATAAACCAGAATAGAATCTCCAAAGAATTCGCTTGTCCTGTCTTTGATCATGTTGAACAACCGTACTTTAGCGATGAAATACGTTCTTTCTGAAACCTTCCCAAACAAATCCCGCGCGGTTTGCTTATCCATGAGATCAAGTCTGATCTTTAGTGGCCTGAAATCCACCACGGAAATCTCCTCGGGTATGAACACGACCATTTCGGCGCATATCTCCGGTTTGGAAATAACGCAGCCTTTGACCTTTACTTTGTCGGGCTGACTGAGCTTTTCCTTGACACTCAGGGTCACTGAATTATCCCTGGGATTCGGACTCAGCAGGACGACCCCTGCTTTCGGAGACTCGGTTATTTCCCACCTAACGGGAAATTGGCTTGCCTGCGCCGTGCTTCCTCCAAGATCCTGAACTTTTGCCTCGAGAGTGACAGACTTTGCTGGAAAACTCATTTCAAGACTCCCGTCCCGCGAGTTGATGATCAAATCTTTTGCCACTGGACGGACTTCGATCGTAACCCGCTTAAAGGCGTTGTCGCGTTCGATTAAAAGGTCTGTTTTGCCCGCAGCGGTTCCAGCAATAAGCGACTTCCCATCGTCGCTGAGTTTTGCGATACCGAGATTTGTAATCGTGAAGTCGGATTTTTTAAGTGTAAGAGGGTTACCGGCCTCTCCATTAATCGAGACGAGAGCGCTGATTTCCTTCGATTCACTTTGGTTTAGAACGATGGTCTCGGTCACAGCTACTGATTTCGCGGCTTCAACGATGTTGAAACTGACGGTATGCAGCGTTCTGTTGCCGTTCTTTGCGATCAGCGCGATGTCTACCGCCCCCGGTTTCATGGCCCTTATAAAGATTTCTCCGTTTGCGTATCTGACTTCCGCTGCAAGCGGCGGGCTGACCTCAGTTGTCAGAGAATTGTTTTCAATTGATATACCGTCCCGATGGGTGACGCCGATTTTTTCTACTTTGCCTTGAAGTATATTGGTCAGACCCGGCGGCACGGAAAGTAACACCTTTTCCATCGTCAAATCTGGTTTTACATCCACGGTAATTACCTGCGTAGGCTCACCTGGGATCTGCAACACAAGAGGAATAGGGCTTCCGGTATACGCTTCACCCTTAACGCTCAACGTAATTCGGCCGACTTCAACTTTGACAAGTTCAACTGTGTATTGTGAAACGGGGACTGCCTGCGGAATGGTCTGCTCTGTTATCGCTGCTCCAGTAATTGTTATCGTCTTAGTCTTACCTACTTCGACTTCCACACTTTTAGGCTCAATCACGATCGAATCCTGGGCGTTCACAGTGAAGAATAACCCCGTTAAGAGCGCCAGTATCTGAAGGGTTCTATGCAATCTCATTCTTTACTCCATTCTAAAAATCGGCATTAAAGGGCTGCGCATGGCAAGTTGCTCAATGGCGGCCCAGGATGCTCATTCGATTACTTATGATGAGTCTCAGGAAAACGTTACAGCGGAATGTACGCGCTTGAGTCCCTTCATTTACCAATTAAAAATCCGTTCAGAGCGGAGTCGTTGTTCGTTGGTAATATCATTGTTCAACGATCAATTATCGGATCCGCGTCTTTTCCGCGCGATCCGCGTCCAATTCATTTGTCAACGATCAATTATCAATTATCTAATCCCTTTCATCTGCGTGCTCCGCGGCAAAATCCTTGCGGCCCCGACGGACTGACTCCTGAATCCTGAATCCTGAATCCTGAATCCTGAATTCTTAATTCCCTCTGACGTCATTTACCAATATTGATCGTTAATGACTGCCAAGTGGCATATAATGGTTTGCCAACATTTCGCAGGCCGAAGGCGTATAGTTACTGTTGGGGTCGCGGGGTCGCAATTAGACGATATGAAGCCCGTATCAGCGACAAACCGAATCGGGACGGAGGTCTCGCACTACAGAATCGAAGAACTGCTCGGATCGGGCGGAATGGGAGTGGTATACCGGGGCACCGATCTTCGCCTGGGCCGGAGCGTCGCCATGAAGTTCCTGCGACCGGTATCAGACCCCGGGATGAGGGACCGCTTCGTGAAGGAAGCCCGGACGACCTCGCTCCTTGACCATCCGAACATCTGCACCGTGTTCGAGGTCGACGAGATCGATACCGGCGACCTCTTTATCGTCATGGCCTATTACGATGGCGAAACGCTCGACCGTATCCTCGAGCGCGAGCAGCTTGAGCTCGACCGGGCTTTCGAGATCGCGCTGCAGATCTGCCGGGGACTGGCCGCCGCCCACGAAGACCTGATTGTCCATCGCGATATCAAACCCCAAAATCTGATGGTGACAAAGAACCGGACCCTGAAGATACTCGATTTCGGGATCGCGAAGCTTCAGTCGGATGGCGGCGCCTTCGATCAGAACCAGATGTTCGGAAGCCCTAAATACATGTCGCCCGAACAACTCCGAAGCGGCCCGGTCGATAAACGGACCGATATCTGGTCGCTCGGCGTCGTTCTCTATGAGATGCTGACCGGGAAGCCGCCGTTTCAAGGTGCGGACATAGGAAGCACGATCACGTCGGTGCTGAACGATGACCCGGAACCCGCACAAACACTACGCCCTGAACTGCCAGCGGCAGTCGACCGTTTCATTGGCCGAATCCTCGCCAAGAATCCCCGTAGGCGTT
>JAOTWT010000313.1 GCA_029862725.1 Acidobacteriota bacterium
ATTGCATCGGTTTGCCGACAGTGTCTTTTCGTCCTTTTGCGACGATCAGCCTTTTATCGAGCAAAGTCTTTATCGACGATGCGGACTGCACACCCCTGATCTCGAGAATTTCGGGGACCGTGACGGGCTGCTTATACGCAATTACAGCAAGCGTCTCCAAAGCCGCGAGCGATAGCTTGGCCGAAGGCCTTGTTTTAAGCAATGACCGCACGTCCTCGTGAAACTCGGGCCGCGTCGATAATTGCCAGCCGCCTCCGATTTCGCGCAGCTGTAGGCCGCTTTCACGGTCTTCGTATTCTTTGCTCAACTGATCGAGGGCTGCGCCGATCGTCTCCTTGTCTTCGTTGAGGATCTTGACCATCATCCTGACGGACAGCGGCTCATCCGAGACAAATATCAACGCCTCGATTGTCGCCACGAGCTCACCGATGCTCCGTCTTTGCTTTTCCTCTTTCGCTTCGGCCATATCTATCAAATAGTGTAACCCGGAAGGACGATACTCGTCCCGGATCCCGGTAAATCAAACAACGCCGTCATTTCGCATCCGAGACAAGCAGGATATCTCCGAATGTAGTTTCCTGTACTAGCCTCACGCTTTCTGTCCGTACGATCTCGAGTGTCGCGATAAAAGCAAGAACCAGTTCCTGCTTGGTTTTAAGCGTTCTGAAAAGCTCAAGTAGGTTCAACTTCTTCGCCTTTTTGAGTCTCGCCCGCATCGAGGTGATCATTTCGGCCAGCGTCATTTCCTCGCGCTGAATATCGAGCTGGATCTCCTCCTTTCGGCGCTCCATTATAATTTGGAACTTCTCGAACAAATCGAAAATCGTCGCCGAGACCTCGAGGTTGTGGTCGTCCGATTCGATCGGTGCACGTGTGAAAACGGCCTGTTCTACCGTCGCGCGCGACCAGAGCATTTCCGCCGCATTTTTGTATTTCTGGTGCTCAAGCAAACGGTCGACAAGTTCCTGACGCGGATCTTCAGCTTCTTCCTCTCCTTCTTTACCCGGTTCCTGCGGAAGGAGCATCCTCGATTTGATCTCGATAAGAGTAGCCGCCATCACAAGGAATTCACCCGCGACGGCGATATCGAGCTTTTCCATTAACTTGATGTAACGCAGGTATTCCGCGGTGATCGTTGCGACCGGGATATCGAAGATGTTGGCTTGTTCGCGGCGGATCAGATACAGCAGCAGATCCAAGGGTCCGGCGAATTCACCAAGGGTGAGGTTGATCTCATCGCGCGATTCGCGGTAGATCTTCGCTTTCGCATTTTCGAAATCAAAAACTATTTGTTCGTCTTTGTCTTCCAATTTGGTGCCTGTCAGCGTGTACGCTCGTAAACGATATAATCAATTGCGGGGGGTTCGAATCCTTCTTCACGAAGGATGGTGAGAATCTGGCCGCGATGGTTCATGGAGTGAAACAGAACGTGCGTCAGGATCTCACGAAAACTATTCTCGAATTCTACACCTTGACTTGTTTTGTAACTAACCCGCTGGCCGAGCCCTTCATCGTCAAACCCTTCAAGCAGCTTTAGGAATCGTTCGTTGTTTTCCTTTGCCAGGGACGCACAATCATCGACTCCGGCTTCGGGCCAGAAGTTAAATCCGGTTGAGTCCTTTCCGAAGAGCCTCTCGTAATACTCCTTTTCCGTGATCAGGACATGCGCCAGATAGGCTAGAACACGGGCGCTGCCGGTAGAACGGGCCTGCCGGACAATTATACGGTTTGCCCAATCGTTAAAACCGTAAAGATGCTTCAGGTGCGCTAAGGTGTCCATCGCTGAATTTCGTGGTGCGGGGTTAGTCGGCCGCCCCGGCATCGACTGCGTACCTTTCAAGGTCCGCAAGCTTGACGTACTGCAGGGACGCAACATTTGTCGCCTCGAGAAGGACGTCGGGGGCCACGCCGGCGTCAAGCGCTTCTTTCCAACGCAGGACGCACAGGCACCATTTGTCTCCCGGTTTCAACCCGGGAAACCCAAACTCCTGTCGCGGCGTCGAAAGATCATTCCCCGCCGCCTTCGAAAACGAAAGAAACTCTTCAGTCATCAATGCGCAAACCGTATGCCTGCCCACGTCGTTGGCCCCGGTCTTACAAAAACCGTCCCTGTAAAAACCCGTCAAGGGTTTCTTGCAGCAACACTTCAGCGGTTCGCCAAGCACATTCTTGGGCTTTGGCATGTGGCCGTTTCCGTTTCCGTTTGTAATGCTCATATTCTGTAAAGTTCAAAGTTCAAAATTCAAGGTTCAGAGTTCGTAAAAACGACTTGTTCATGGTCCTTTTGGATTCCGAGATACTACGCGAATCTAACAGACTTTGAACTTTGAACATGAAACCTTAAACTTCGACATGGTCAACGGATCTTGACCAGGTCGATCGCCTTACCGATCGGCCGCGCCAAAACCGCTTTTTCGCCGTACTCGACGATCGGCCTTTCAAGCAGCGTCGGAAACTCGACCAGCAGCTTAATCAGCTCATCGGCGGGAGTTTTCTCCGAGAGACCCTTTTCCTTAAAGACCTTGTCGCGTTTGCGCAGTACCTGAAACGGTTCGAGACCGGCTTTCTTGAGCAGGCTGCGAAGCTTCTTTTCGGTCAGCGGCGATGTAAAATAGTTCACCCGTTCGAAATCGATGCCCTTCTCACGGAAGGCCTGTGAAAGATTCCTGCAGGTCGTTCAAGTGGGTTTTTCGTAAACCGTGATCTTTGTACTCATATTATCTCAATCCCAGGTTCTTGTATGTGTTATCGATCGTGGTCCGGGCGAGTTCGCGTGCCTTTTCCGCCCCGGCCTTCAAAATATTTTTCAATTCTTCATCGTCGAACTGCTTATAGCGTTCCTGAAAGGGACGCAAAAACTCCACAACCGTCTCGCCCAAGGCCGGTTTGAATTCACCATAACCCCTGCCCTCAAACTCGGTGACGCAATCCTCTTCCGATTTTCCGGTCAGCATTCTGTAAATCGTAAGTAGATTGTTGATTGCGGGGCGATTTTCGTCAAACTCGACTGTCGTGCCCGAGTCGGTAACCGCCTTCCTGACCTTTCGCATAACAGTGTCGGGATCGTCCATCAGAAAGATCGTCGCGTTCTCGTTTGGGTCGGATTTCGACATCTTCTTCGATGGGTCCTTCAACGAAAGTATCTTCGCGCCGGCTTTGAGTATGTAGGGATCGGGCACGACAAAGGTTTCGCCATAATCGCGGTTAAACCTCTCGGCAATGTCGCGCGTCAATTCGAGATGCTGTTTCTGGTCCTGCCCGACAGGGACGAGATCGGTCTGGTAAAGAAGAATATCCGCCGCCATCAATACCGGGTAGGTAAACAGGCCGACGCTGGCGCTTTCGCTCTTACCTCCGGACTTATCCTTAAACTGTGTCATCCGCTGGAGTTCGCCCATCTTTGCGATGCAATTCAGCGCCCACGCGAGCTCGGCATGTGCCGGGACAGCGGATTGCACAAAAACGGTCGAAACATCCGGGTCGATCCCCGCTGCGAGATAAATCCGGGCCAGGTCCAAGGTTTTCCGCCGTAAAACCAATGGGTCCTGGGGCACGGTGATCGCGTGCAGATCGACGATACAAAACATGCTGTCATAGTCGTTTTGCAGTTCGACCCAGTTCTTTGTCGCACCCAGGTAATTGCCCAAATGGAGCTCCCCGGTCGGCTGGGCGCCGCTAAATATTCTTTTCTTCATGAGGCTAGATCGAATTCAATATCGAAAAAAGGAGTATAAAAAACGGATATATGATAATTCCGAAAACACCCTGCCAGATCAAAAAAAGCAGGATGATGAACCCAAACTGCTCGATAAAATCGAGGACGGGCTGGAAGCTCTCCGGCAGAAAACTCGAGAGGATCTTGCCGCCATCGAGCGGCGGAATGGGTAAGAGGTTAAATACGAACAGGGAAAGGTTAAGCACCATTAGCTTGCCCGTAAACATGATCAAAGGGTTGCCGGTATCATCGATCAAAAACTGTCTAGGCTCGGCTCCTTGCGTCATAAGGATTTTGGCGAGAATCAATCCTATAAAGACGAGGATCAGGTTGGCGACCACGCCGGCAATCGAAACGGAAAAGTTTCCCCACTTGTAATTGCTCCATTTGCTCGGGTTAACAGGTGTCGGTTTACCCCAGCCAATGAGCGGCACACTCGCGTACGCACCTCCCAGTGCACCGAACAGAAAGGCCATCGTCGGAATCAGAAGAGTACCGATAGGATCGGTATGTTTGACCGGATTTAGCGTAACGCGGCCAAGCATGTAGGCCGTGTCGTCGCCGAATTTGTAAGAGACCCAGGCGTGGGCCGCCTCGTGGACTGAAATCGCCAGCAGCAGAACCACCAGGAACACAGCGAGATTGCTTACAAAGACTGCCGGATCAATTCCACCCATAAGACTCTCCTAACGCACGAACCGAAAACGAAATACATTGTGATTAATTTTAAATTGTGCCATTCTTTTTTACTAAAAACAAAATCTTGGGATAAAAGCGCACATGTTAAAAA
>JAOTWT010000314.1 GCA_029862725.1 Acidobacteriota bacterium
CCCCCCGACCACCACACCCAACCCCGCCCCCTTGTATTCCGTTCACTGCGGAAAACATCCAACCTATGGCCGAACAAGTAAAAGAGGACCTTTTCGATCTGGACGCGCTTTCGGAGAAAAGTATTTCCGGAATGTCTGATCCGTTTTTTCACGAGGAATCCGGCGTTCCCGAAGACGGCGACAAGTACGTGGTCTTTGAAATTGAAAAACAGAATTTTGCGATTCCCTCGGAAGGTGTAGCCGAAGTTGTCCGAATGCTCCCGTTGACGGTAATCCCGAACGTTCCCGCATGGTTTCTCGGCATCGCAAATCTTCGCGGTGACATTCTCTCCGTCATCGACCTTTCCGGGCTGATCAACAAGAAACCGGCAGACCAGGCTCCAAAGTCAAAACTCGTTGTGCTTAGCTCGGCTGATTCAGAGACGAATCTCGCCTTCAAAGTGGACCGACTTCGCGAAATAGTCGTACTTTCCGACGAAAAGATTGAGAGTTCGGATAAACCATCAGATGCTCATCTTGCAGGAATCGCACAATACAAATCCTCCGCACTAAATGTGCTCAACGTTCCTGCGATAATAACTTCACTCGCAGTTCGTTAACCTACCGTTCGATTGGATCGGAGAAAAATATGGCTCGACAATCCGGCAACTCATTATTTGGCTCACTTCGCGGAAAGATCTGGGTTTCCACCAGCGTCCTTGCGGTTTTTATTTGTACTTTCGGCCTGATCTCTTATCTTGTCGTCTCACTTCTCATGAACGACGCATTTTACGGCGTATTCATCCCGTTTCTTTTCCTGGCGTTTACCGTCCTCGTTTTTGGTTGGTGGCTTTCGAATGAAGTTGTCAATCCGATCGAAAAAGTGACGCTGCTGGCAAAGAGTCTCGAAAGAAGTTCATCGACATCAATTCCCAGGACCTCCGGATCGACCGAAACTGATCAGCTCCTACAAGCGATCCAACGCAATAATCAGCAAATGCAGAAAATCGTGACCCTGATGGACAAGGTCGCAAACGGAAACCTGGATGTGACTCCAATTCAGGGCTCGGACCGTCTCAGCACTTCTTTCCAGAAGCTGCTTGCGAAGGTCACTGAATCGATCAATGCCAAGGAAGAACTCGATGCATTGCGCAACGCGGTTAACGATCTCAAGATGGACATCTCTGGCGTTCGAAGCGGGGATTTAGATGTCGAGATCCGAAATGAGTCGGCACTTACCAAAGAGATATCGGGTACCATAAAGTATCTCGTCGACAACCTCTCGCGGCTTATCACTGCCGTTCAAACCAGTTCCAGCGAGGCCGAATCTTCGGTGAGCAAGGTCGGTGACGAAATTGAATCGCTGATCCAACGTGACGAGGTGCGCGCCCAGGAGATGGCGGGTGCTTCCGTAGCTCTGAAACAAGTACCAAACCTCATCAATAAGATCACGGATGACCTGATGGGATCCGCGAAGTCCGCAAGAACGACGATCGAAAAGGCGCGCCACGGTACGAAGGTCGCGGCGCAGAATTCGAGTTCTGTCAGCAATTTACGCAAACAGGTACGCGAAGACGTCAAGAGAATCCAGAATCTCACCGAGCGTTCGCACGACATAGAGAGGGTCGCGAAAATCGTCGAAGACCTCGCGAACCGGACCAACATGATCGCGCTCAATGCTTCGATTCAAGCGACCGAACTCGGAGGAGACGGACACGGCTTCGTCCTGATAGCTGAAGAGGTTGAAAGACTGGCAGCGCGTGCAAACGGTACGAACAAGCAGATATCCACCCTCAACAAGGCTATTCTCGCCGAAATCGGAAAGGTTGAAAACTCTGTCGAAACCACGATGGCAGAGGTTGCGAGTCTTTCAAAGTTCGCTATCGAAAGCGGGAACGTGCTAAATGAAATGGAACGCTATGTCGCCCAGTTCCTGAACCTGCAGGAGAGCCTTATCGCCTACTCCAAGGGTCAATCGGAAGAAACCGATGCCGCATTTGCGACATTTGCCGATTCGATCACTGAAACCGAAACAACGGTTGAAACGCTGCGGCGCTCAAACACAGACCTCGCCGAACTCGCACAGGTGATGCGTGGGTTGAAAAGCGAAATCAGCGATTTCAGATTGCCTGACGAATCGTGGATCGGTGCAATGGCCAATCCGGAAGAGGATTTTGCGCCCGACGAATATTCAGGAGAAGGCTCCGAAGAGGAGCGCTACGAGGAGTTTGCGAATGAGGAATTCGATACTGAGGCATTTAATGCGGCGAAAATGGATACCGCCGAATTCCAGGCAATGAGCGGGATCCCGGATGAAGAATCGGCAGACGACCAAATGGCCTCCGATGAGACCCTCGACGAAAAGGATACTTTCGAAATGGACGATACTCCCAATTTGCAAGATGGCTCCGACGAAGGGGACGCATTGGAAATGGACGATTCTGTCGATCTCGATGAAGCCGCAAATAGCGACGATCCCTCCGATGAAATGTCACTCGAACTCGAATCCGACGAATTCGACTCAGGCGAGTTATTAGATCTTGATCCGGACCCGGCAACGCAGGATGCGGCATTCGAATTACAGCCTCAGCCCGAAGAATCTGCTGACACGCATTCGGTCGAAAACGAGGATAACGGCGTTCTGGATCTTTACAATGCGTCGCTCAGTGCACCCGCTGAAACGGAAGAGTTCGATTCCGGAGAGTATGCCGCTGACGAACTCATACAAGAAATCGACGGTGACGAGACGGAGCAACTGCCGCCCTATTCGGCTCCCGAAGCCACAGCTTTGGACGCCGATGAGCTTGAAGACCTGCTCGATCCGGATAACTTCGACAACCCGTCCGAACACGAAAAAATCCTCTCAGTCTAGAACCAAAAGGAATAGCGTTTATGTCAAAGCACCCGATCTGGAATCTACTCTTGAAAGTATTCTCGCTTCTTTCCGTTGCGTTTCTTGTGTTGGGAGCGGTACTCGTCAATGCCGGTTCGCTTGGACTGCCGGAAAATGAGGCGTCCGCAAATGCGATACTGATATTCGGCGCCGTTGCCGTTATCGCATCCATGGTAGCGTTACATTTCGCCAATTTCTCGATAAGAAACGAACTCAACCATGCAAGCAGGATCGCCAACCAACTTGCAGAGGGCGATCTGATCGAAGACGATGAAGAGATCGCGAACAGCGACCTCATGTTGGCTTTGAGTGATATTTCCGGCTACATGTCGGAAAAATGTGCGGTCGCCGATCAAATCGCGGTCGGAAACCTTTCGTCGCTGATCATCCTGCGTTCGGATGCTGACAAATTCGGTCACTCTTTTCAGAATATGGCCGACCAACTGCGCGAATTAGTCCAAACACAGGAAAAACGCGAGCGACTTCAGCAGTCGATTCTTAAACTTCTCGAAGAGGTCTCAGAAGTTGCGGCCGGCGACCTTACAGTCCAGGCGGAAGTATCGCCCGAAATGACCGGGGATATCGCCGAGGCATTTAATTCGATGACCAAAGAGCTTCGTTCATTGATCAAGCAGGTCAAGGACGTAACCTTTCAGGTCAGCACCTCGGCAAACTCGATCAACGACACAACGGAACAACTGGCGCGCGGAAGCGAGGCCCAGGCCTCCCAAATTTCCCGAACGACTTCGGCGATCTCGAACATGGCAGTCCAGATCCAGGAGGTCTCCGAAAACGCTTCACTTTCCGCTCAGGTCGCATCGGAGTCGCTAAACAATGCAAGATACGGCAGCAAGGCGGTACAGGACAACATCAATGCCATGAACGGCATTCGGAAGCAGGTCCAGGAAACTGCAAAGAGGATCAAGAAGCTTGGAGAGCGTTCACAGGAGATCTCGCAAATCGTGACACTCATCGACGACCTTTCGGAACGGACCAGCCTGCTCGCCCTCAACGCTTCGCTGCAGGCCTCGGCCGCCGGCGAATCAGGACGCGGATTCGCGTTCGTCGCCGAAGAAGTCGAACGTCTTGCCGAGCGTTCAAACCACCTTACGCAACAGATCGCCGGACTCGCCCAGTCGATTCAGGTTGAAACAAAGGATGTCGTCGCGTCGATGGAAGAAACGATTCACGAAGTAGTCGTCGGTTCGACACTCGCCGATAACGCGGGCCAGGCCCTTGTGGAGATCGAACAGGTTTCAACCCGCCTCGCCGAACTCATCGAGTCGATCTCGTCATCTGCCAAACAACAGGCGCAGACCTCGGACGATATCTCGAAGGCGATGACCAATATTTCGAAAGTCACGGAACTGGTCAACGTCGGGTCGAACCGCGCCGCACATTCGGTCAAAAAGCTAGTCGACCTGTCTGACGAATTACGAGGTTCCGTTGCGCCTTTCAAACTCCCTGAAGACGGCTTTGTTCCGCGCAGAATGATCGCCCAGGATGCCGCAGCGCCCTCCGAAAACTTCGCCGGCTAATTCATCCAGATTCATTTCAAAACGGCTCACTTATGGATTCCGAAATACTAAAAGGCTTTATCGACGAAGCGGAGAGTTACATCCCCG
>JAOTWT010000315.1 GCA_029862725.1 Acidobacteriota bacterium
GGAAAGCTGTGTTTCGGGGGGACTTGCCGGGATCGAGTGTTTGAGCGGGATCCCGGGGCTTGTCGGAGGCACGCCGATCCAAAATGTCGGGGCCTACGGGCAGGAAGTCTCCGAGTCGATCGTCTCTGTAAGGGCGCTTGAAAAGGATTCGCTCAAAATCCTGGATTTTGACAACGCCGACTGCGGTTTCGAATACCGGACGAGCGTTTTTAATGGTTCCGAAAAAGACCGTTACGTGGTGCTTTCGGTGACTTACGCGTTAACCCCAGGCGGAGAACCAAAGATCGAATACGCCGATTTGAAAAGGCGGTTTGAAGGGACGCGCCCGGGCCTCAGAGCGGTCCGCGAAGGAGTTAAGGAGATCCGTGCGTCGAAGGGAATGCTCGTTCGGCAGGGCGGGCCCGATTCGCAAAGTGCCGGCTCTTTCTTTAAGAACCCGATAATCGGACTGGATGGGATCGAACGGATTGGCGAGGCGCTCGGAATGAGTGCTGACGAGGTCCCGAGTTACGGCCTGGGAAAAGACAGATTCAAGGTACCGGCCGCATGGCTGATCGAGCGGGCGGGTTTTTCGAAGGGGTATCGACTCGGAAACGCAGGCATCTCGACCCTTCATTCACTCGCCCTGACCAACCAGGGAGGGGCGAGTGCCGTTGAAATTATTTCGCTGAAAGAGCAGATCGAAGAAAGCGTCGAATCGAAGTTCGGCATCGCGCTAATAAACGAACCGAGCCTGATAGGATTTAACGGTTCGGAGCAACTGTTGGATGGCACTGGTGAAGATTGATGACAATATCGAGTTACGGCTGCTGCGGCCAGAGTATTCGGATGAGATCGCCGCGGTGGTCATGGACAACTATGCCGAACTCAACAAGTGGCTGCCGTGGGTAAACGAGGAATACACGGCCGCGACAACGCTCAAGTTCATCAAGTTGGCAGAAATCCAGTACGCCGAGAAAAAGGGGCTTCAGGCCGCCGTTTTTGTCGACAACTCGATCGCCGGGGGCATCGGGTTTAACAATATCGACGGCGCCAACCGGACGGCCGAAATCGGCTACTGGCTCAGCCGCAGGTTTACGGGGCTTGGAATAATGACGAGGTGCTGCGTTGCCCTCGTCGATTTTGGCCTCACAGAGTTTGGGCTGAACCGGATTGTGATAAGATGTGCGACGGAAAATCTAAAAAGCCAGGCGATTCCCCAAAGGCTTGGATTTACCGAAGAGGGAATCCAAAGAGAAGCCGAAAAACTGCATAATAAATACGTCGATTTGAAGGTGTTCTCACTCCTTGCCAGCGAACGAGATTCAATTGATCGATTGGTTTAGATATGTTTATTTCCTACAAGGTCGACGATGATATCAAGCTGACATACCCGCTCGAATTAAACGCCGCCGAGCTCGCGCGAGTGGTTTCCGAATCGAATGAGTTCCTCAATCGCTGGGTGCCTTGGGCAAAGCTCGGATTTACTCAAGAGGACGCGCTTGTCCACATCCAGTTTTTGAACGAGATGTTTACAAAAAACTCAAATTTCTGGGTCTTTATAAACTTTCAGGGCTCGATAGCCGGCGGCATCGGTCTGAACAGGTTCGATCTCGACAACCAGGCGACGGATCTTGGATACTGGCTAGCCGAAAACAGGCAGGGCCACGGCATCGTCACGCGGGCGTGTTCGGCGATGATCGAATACGTCTTTGACGACCTCGGTTACAACCGTATCGAACTTAGAACGAGCCCTGATAACGACCGCAGCGTCGCCGTCGCAAATCGCCTCGGGTTCTCGAGAGAAGGGGTTTTGCGCCAGGCCGAGGTGATTAACAATGAATACCGGGACCTTGAACTCTACTCACTTCTGAGACACGAGTGGAACTAGGCATTGATCATTGGCCAAGGGTCAGTTCCGTATTATTGAGTTTGGCATTTTGCCAGCTTGCACGCCCGAAAATAAGAAGAGGATAACGAATAAATGTTGCACCAAGATTTGTTGACTTATCCCGGTTGGTCAATGGTCGATGGTCAATGATAAAACGAGATGATAATTGTAATAATTGGCGCCCAGTGGGGCGATGAAGGAAAGGGAAAAGTAGTTGATCTGCTGGCCGACCGGTTCGATATCGTGGCCCGGTACCAGGGCGGTCACAACGCCGGACACAGCGTCTATGTTGACGATAAAGCCTTTGTACTGAGGCTTTTACCTTCGGGTATCATACACGAAGGGACGACTTGCGTACTCGGCAACGGGATGGTCATCGATCCGCGTGCTTTTTTTGAAGAGGTCGATCAGATGATCGAGCAGGGAATTTCGATCACGCCCGATCGCCTGAAGGTGTCGAGCCGCGCGCACCTCATCACGCCGTATCACCAGGCTCTCGACCATACGAGCGAAGAACGGCTCGGTAACGAGAAGATTGGCACAACGCTTCGGGGCATCGGTCCCGCCTACGAAGACAAAGCGGGTCGGCGCGGGATCCGCGTCGCCGACGCGCTTGTGCCGGAGGTTTTGAAACAGCGTATCGAACGAAACCTGGCAGAGGCGAACAAGGTTATCGCCGTTTTTGGAAGGGAACCTCTGCGTTCCGATGAAATATTCGAACAAATGTCGGCGTTCGCCGAGCGGATGCGGCCCTTTGTCTGCGAGACTTCCAAGTTTTATGCCGACGCCAGGGCCGCGGACAAAAAGATTCTCCTTGAAGGCGCACAGGCTACGCTGCTTGATGTCGACCACGGGACATATCCGTTCGTTACCTCTTCAAACCCGACCGCCGGCGGCGCCTCGGTTGGTTCCGGGATCCCGCCGCATCACATCTCGGGCGTGCTCGGGATCGTCAGGACCTATGCGACACGCGTCGGCGAAGGGCCGTTTCCGACCGAGATGCTCGAGGACGAAGAGCATATCGCAAATTTGATACGCGAACGCGGCAATGAATTTGGTTCAGTTACGAAACGCCCTCGGCGTTGCGGCTGGTTCGACGCGGTTGCGACCCGTTACGCGGCCGATCTCAACGGCTTCGATTCGATCGCTCTGACAAAAATTGATGTCCTTGACACACTTGCCGAAATAAAGGTCTGCGTCGGTTATGAGATTGACGGCAAGCGCGTCGACACATTTCCGGCCGTCTCGCAGGACCTGCGCCAGATCGAACCGATCTATGAATCGCTTGAAGGTTGGCAAAGCGACACCCTCGGAGTCACCGAATTGGAAGACATGCCGGACAAGGCGCGCAGGTATATCGAGTTTTTGTCTGAGACAATCGGTGTCGAGATCGGCCTCTGTTCGACCGGCCCCGAACGCGGGCAGACGATCATTCTCAAGGACTCCGTGATGGAGAGCTGGTTCGAGTAGAGCGCGATGCGATTTGATTGAAGATTCAAAATTGAGGATTGATGATTGAGGATCGAAGCAGTTGGCATATTTTATTTATGTGGAGCGGAAGGATGAAATGGCGTGAAAAAGAAGAACGAACTTTTGGAGAATTCCTCCGCATTTGCAGCGCGAATTGTAAAATTGAGCCGCTTGCTGGTCCAGCGAAAATGAGTGCGTACTTTCAAAATCAAATCTTAAAATCAGGAACTTCGATCGGTGCCAATGTCACGAAGGCGCAACAGGCGGAGTCCAACAGAGATTTTTTGTTCACAAACTATTGCCAACAAAGAGGCGTTTGAATCGGAATAAAACTCCTCAAAGAAGTGGGTGATATTACGAGCGTGCAGGCAGATTCTTTAATTGCTGACTGCAATTCTCTGCAACGGATGTTGATCAGACTGATTAAGAAGTTGAAGTCCAGACCGGGGTGATGAAAAACATCAGTCATCAATCATAAATTATCAATCGCGGAGGCTTGATTTTTTCCCGTTGAGAATTTAGTATCTAGAGTTTCGTTGGGTCGTTTAGAGGCTCACGATTTGGTCCGATAGCTCAGTTGGCAGAGCAAATGGCTTTTAACCATTGGGTCCCAGGTTCGAGCCCTGGTCGGATCACCATTATTAAGAGAAAGGCGAGCTTAGCGGCTCGTCTTTTTCTGATTTCAAATCACTTTTGGCACGCCTCGCTGGCCTATTTCCGATGTATTTCCAAAAAATCTTTACAAAGCCGGGAAGCTCGTCTATATTCTTTTCATACCTCAGACCGTTTGTTCCCACGATCTCACGTTAAAATAAACGTGTTTGAGATACACCTTCAAAATTAAATAATCTGACGCGTCCGCTTAATCACTTCACTTTTTTGGCCCGTTTGTCAGATCGTACGGCTCGCCGGCGCATTCCTCAAATGATGCTCCAGCGCGCTGAATTCACAACTAAATATAACAAGGAGAACATGTTATGAGCCTCATCCGCATAATTGTTACCGATCGAAATACCGCTTTGTCCGGCGATCTTCACGGCTCCGATGCAGACCGGCTGATCGCTTCACTCACCGCCGAACCGGAAACGCACAAAGAACTCGAACACGGGTTTACACGATTCGCACCCGGCGATTTCACTGTTCCAGTCT
>JAOTWT010000317.1 GCA_029862725.1 Acidobacteriota bacterium
CTCCGGAAGGCTAATCAGGGGCTCGCCGGGTCTGCCCAAATCATCTTCAGCAAGGTGTTCGGGCTCGATGCTACCGCCGTCTACAGTCAAAACAACTGCGCGCTCGATTACATGTTCCAATTCACGTACGTTGCCGTCCCACATCCGGCTTTTCAGTGAATCGAGTGCCTTTTCGGAAATAGTGACCTTTTTCCCGGATCTTTCGGCGAACTTGTTTATGAAATGACTTACCAGAACCGGGATATCTTCAGTTCTCTCCCTCAGCGGAGTTATGTTGAGCGGCATGACGGAGATCCGATAATACAAATCGCGTCTAAAACTTCCGTCCTCAATCCTTTCACTTATGTTGCAATTTGTTGCTGCGATGATCCTCGTGTCGACGGGGATTTCAACCGAAGATCCAACCGGCCTGACCATGTTGTCCTGAAGAACCCGCAAGACCTTTACCTGCATAGCCAAAGGCATATCGCCAATTTCATCAAGAAAAATTGTACCTCCATTCGCCGCTTCAAAAAGACCTGCCCGGTCCGCGGTGGCTCCGGTAAATGACCCCTTGAGAAATCCAAACAGTTCCGCTTCGAGTAAGTGCTCAGGAATTGCACCACAATTGATGGGAATAAAAGGCTTATCTTTACAGTTCGAAAGATCGTGAACAGCCCTGGCCACCAACTCTTTTCCCGTCCCGGATTCACCTGTAATAAGGACCGAGGAATTCTCGCAGGCAACTGTCTTAATCATCTCGCAAAGGTCCCTCATTTCTTGGGATTCGCCGATGATATTCTTAATATTCCCTGTTGCGCGCTGAGCGAGTTTGAACGCGCGATTTTCATTTATGATCGCCTGTTTTTCGAGAGTTCTTTTGACGATCAGTTTTAACTCATCATTCTGAAAAGGCTTCTGGATAAAATCATCGGCGCCTAACTTAAAGGCTTCACGAGCGGTGTCGAGAGCCGCAAACGCCGTCATCATAATTATTCGTATGTCCTCGGACCGTTTACGGATTGCTTTTAGAAGAGCAATTCCGTCCATATCCGGCATCCGTACGTCCGAAATAATCAAATCGCATGGGTTGGCTTTTATATGTTCAATCGCTTCGGCCCCACTATTCGCAGTATGAACAACGTTTCCTTCTTTTTCGAAAACGATTCTCAGTACGCTGCAGTAGCCTTCTTCGTCGTCAACGATCAATAACCTAGCCATATATTTGAGACCTTTAGAATTTAAACCTTTTACAAATGAAAGAACCTATCTTACCTGAATTCCACGTTTTCTCGATTTCTGCCGGGTTTAGCTAGTATGGAAATTCGACAGAAATCGTCGTTCCTTTGTCTTTTTTGCTTTGCACGTCAATCCGCCCGCCGTGGTCCCTTATAATATTATGTACGATTGACAAACCAAGTCCTGAACCGTTGGTGCTGCTGATAAACGGCTCATATAAATGTTCAATATTTTCGGGACTCATTCCGCAACCCGTATCTTTAATAGTGATACTGATATGTTTGCCGGCGAAGTCTTTTAAGATTATGTCAAGATTCCCGCCATCAGGCATTGCGTGGATTGAGTTTTGGAAGAGATTCCAGAATACCTGTTTAACCTGGGCCTGATTTGCCATGATCGTAACCGGGGCTTCGGGTAAATCAGCGTTCAGCACAAACGAATCATTAATTTCACGGCTATGCTGCAGCAAGACCAGACAATCTTTGATTGCGTCGCCTACATTCGTGAGTTCTAGTTTGTCTTTTGCCAATCCTCCAACTGAAAGCTGCGCATAAGTCAGGAAATTCGAAATTATCTCATTTAGCCTGTCGGATTCGCGCAAGACAACGCCAAGGAGTTCTGCTTCGGGCGTGGCGGCCTTAACGTTTTCCTCGAGGAATTGCATGGCCGAGCTCATTGAGCCGAGCGGGTTGCGTATCTCATGTGCGAGGCCGGCGGCCATACGTCCGACCACGGCCAGACGATCGGCCCTCCGGAGTGATTTTTCCATCGCCCGGATTTGCGTAATATCTTGAAACGAAAGGAGTAAACCATTGACCATGCCTTTCTTTCCCATCAGCGGTGTTACGGTGCATGCGACAGTCGATTGATTTTCGCCAGCATCGTTTTTTGAATTTCGGGTAACAAGTGATTCAAAGTGGGCCGCGGGAAACGAGCGCCCTTCGCCTGCCCTGTGTAAGCAGAGATCAACCGATGGGCGAATATTGTCGTCGAATAATCGGTAGACGCTTTCCCCTTTTGCATCAGTTGCTTCAAAGCCTGTCAGCTCAGCCGCCGCTCGATTAAGGGTTCGGATCTTCCCCGCCAGATCAGTTGTAATAAGGCCCGCCGATATCGATTCAACAATGCGTTCGTGCAAGAAATGCAGGTCGTCAAAACTTTCCTCGGTTTCCTTGAGTTTCTTGACTACATTTCTTCGTTCCGATAAATGGCCGGCGAGAAGACCCACGATCAAGATTCCAACACTATTAAAAGCGACGACTTGTAGAAACCTGGAAACAGGAACCTCCGGTGTTAACGATGAAAGGAGAGAATCACGTGATGCAATAGAGATAATCGAAAACGCTGTCGTACTCAAAACAGCGAACAATATCGTTTCGAATTTTCCAAGAAAATATCCGACGCTGCTTATCAATACAATATAAAGCGTTACATAGGGTGATGTGGATTCACCCGTTTCACCTACCAGCCATGTGATCAAAACAATATCGATCACAAACTGCAAACGGATCTGCCAAATATATTCAGGATGAAACCGGGACAGCGAAAGGTAAAATAGCGTTAGCGCAATTGCAAACAAGAACAGGAGAAACAGGCGGTGCGGGAATGACGCAAGCGAATAATCGATGTTGCTTGTCCACCACCAACTCGTAAGTAGCAGGAGAAAAACAATGGCCAGGCGACCGTAAATAAGGCGGCGTATTTTCAGTATCGGAGTTTCAGCATCCAAAACGGCGTTTTGTTCCAACTGACATTTCCTCCTGTAACGCAAAATCGCGACTGAATCGGGTGTTTTCGTAAAAACAGAATCGCGGTTAAATACCGGATCTCAGTTCCTTTTTATAATCATTTCGCCCGAAAACGCAAACTTTAGAAAATTATTGTGATGTGCAAAAACACCAATTTCCAGCCTGGTTGAGTCCACGGTTTCTGAATAGTTCTGTCCTCAACCAAATTCCTATTCAGAGCTAGCAAGTGACTTATTTGCTGGCGAGTTACGCGACTCAAAAACTATTAATTCGAAAAGAGCCAATTTTAAAAACTTCAGTTTTATGTATCAAAATACTTATATAGATCATGATTGGTTTAGTGAGTAGTAATTGGAATTCGGTGCCGAATCGGAATTTACGATGATCAAAGCCAACAGAATCGAAATTCGCTGAAATTTTCAATAACCGTCCGGTTTTTTGCGGTAGTTTTGACTTGATTCAAGGAATTTCAAAACACTTTCTTGATGTAAATAGGGAGTTTAGAGGCAAAAAAGATATTGACTTATACGAAAATAGGCGTATAAATTAGTTTATAGCCATTTATACCTTAGACTTTTGCAAGTCAAAAGTGGTGTGAGAAATAATTCTTAAACCACTCGGTGCTTCAACGCCTATTTTAGGCGAAGTCGGACTTGGCTTTATTGTTGCTTAAAGAGCTCGGTTCTTGGAGTGGCGGATCTAGTGAGGTCCCGAAATGAGTTCTTATGATTCTCAAACTATCTTAATCTACGATCTGCTCGACAAACTGCTCGAACTAGATGGTTCCGATCTTCATTTAAGGATGGGAACACCCCCGCAGGTTAGGGTTCATGGACAGCTTCACCCGCTCGATGGGTATCCCTCTTTGACCGCGGAGGACACAAAGAGGCTTGCTTACTCTGTCCTTACAAAAAACCAAATAAACAGTTTTGAAGAAAAACTCGAACTCGACTTCTCCGTCGAGCAAAAAGAGAAGTCACGGTTCAGGGTAAATGTCTTCATGCAGAAAGGCACCGTCGGCGTCGTGATGCGCGCGATACCTTACGTAATTAAGTCCTTCGAAGAGTTGGGACTTCCACCGGTCGTTTCCGAGTTATGCCACAAGCCGAGAGGGCTGGTATTGGTTACCGGTCCGACCGGTTCCGGAAAATCGACAACACTGGCTTCGATGATTGATCAGATCAATCAAACCCGTAGAGAGCACATCTTAACTGTCGAAGACCCGATTGAGTTTCTCCACAACCACAAAAATTGCGTCGTTACCCAGCGCGAGTTGGGTCTTGACACTTTTTCCTTTGGAGATTCATTGAGATCTGCATTACGTGAAGATCCCGATGTGGTGCTGATCGGCGAAATGAGGGATGTTGAGACGATCGAAATGGCATTGCGGGTCGCGGAAACAGGCCACCTGACTTTCGCGACTCTGCATACGAATACCGCCCCATCAACTATCAACCGTGTAATCGATGTTTTCCCGGCCGTTCAGCAATCCCAGATTCGTACGCAATT
>JAOTWT010000009.1 GCA_029862725.1 Acidobacteriota bacterium
TAGAACGCGGGGGTATCCGGACTTCTGCGGCCTGCCCGTCAATCCACAGATAAAAATCGATTTCCTTTTCGCCCTTGTTCATCACGACCACGGCAAGCGTCCCGTCCGGGTTCTGGAAGGCGGTCGCGAGGAGGGCGCTGCGGCTTGGCGCACAGGCGATCTTCTTAGCACCCGGCCTGATGAATTTCGAGAAATGGCCGATGTAATAATAAGAGTTCGTGTAAATAAGCTCGCCCTTCGCTGTATCCGCGTGGACCGGCGCGAAGCAGAAATTGCCGACATGGTTCGGCCCGCCGGTTTCGTCGAGGAGGATGTTCCAGTCCGTCCAGGCGACCGTGCCGGAGTTGAAATCGTTGATCATCGAATAACCGTAGCGTTCGCCCAGGTTCCAGCTTTCCAGTCTGGATGCGTCGAAACTGTCCACGCAGCCTTCTGTAAATATAAGTTGCTTGTCCTGGAATGTCTGGTTGACGAGTTTTACGTTGTCAAACATCATCTCACCGCCGGTCCAGGGTTCGTACCAGTGAAAACCGACTCCCCAAACATATTTTGCGGCATCCGGATCACTCAGGATCGTGTTCACTCTCTGATAGATCAGGTCGCGGTTGTGGTCCCAGACGATGATCTTCTTGTCTCCGAGTCCCGCCTTCGCAAGTGTCGGTCCGAGATGGTTTTTGAGGAAGTCTCTCTCCTCTTCAGCTGTATAAATACATGACTCCCAAGTCTGGGTCGCCATCGGTTCGTTTTGAATCGTGAGTCCCCACATCGGAATCCCTTCCTTTTCATATGCCGTTATGAACCTGACAAAATAATTTGCCCACGACTGTGCAAACTCGGGCTTCAATTTGCCGCCCTTGAGCATAGTATTTGTGGTCTTCATAAAGGCGGGCGGGCTCCACGGAGAGGCATACATCGTCAAATTGCCGCCGGCCGCCCGGATCGCTTTTTTGATGAACGGTATGCGGTAGTGGCGGTCGTGTTTAATATCGAAGGTCTTTAGGTCCCCATCGCCCTCGTCGACGTATGTGTAGCTTGCGCTTGAGAAATCGCAGCTGTGAATATTGGTCCGGGCCAGCGTGTAACCTATCCCCTTCTTTTTATCAAAGAAAGCCTTCAGGAACTCTTCTTGTTTCTTTTTCGGGATCTTCGCGTATGTTTCGGCGGAAGAATCCGTCAGGGCGCTGCCGATCCCGAGAAACGTCTGGAACGTTCTTTTCGGTTCGACAAAAACACAGAACTGAGTTTCCAGTGGCTGGGGGAGCGGTTTGAACTCGAGGCTGCCGGTCGGAGAGATCCGGTATTCGGTATCCTTTGCGGTCGTAAAAACCGATACTTTTCTGTCTTTGGGAAACGACTTCTCACCCGTTCCGGCGAAAGCGGGAATTCCGGTTTGCGTTATCAACCCCGCGGCCGAACTGGTTACCAGAAAATCGCGACGATTCATTTTCATAACTTTGCCTACCTACGCGAAGCAATTCGCACTAAGTTTTTGGATCCGCTTTTCCTCGACTTGCCCTTTCGAACCCTCTTAATCAGCAACAGTCTTAAACGCATCTCTGCCGCCGACCACCGGAAGCGTCAGACTCGTACCATCCAAATCCACCGTCAGCACAGTTCCCGGGTCCGGGTGAAGTGTGAATTCCCTGTCGCTTGAAAAAATCATAAGACCAATCTGTTGACCCGCGCGGATCAACTGGTCATCCGGCTGGAGCTCGAACGACATTTCGTAAAACCTTCCGGGCACGAGCGGTGCGCTCTCGCGCAGGGACCGGTGGTTTTGAGGATCGGCCCAACCGCGGGTAATGATATTGTCGGTGATCTTTGTATTGCGACCGCGGTTCCAGGGCAGCGACACCAGCCAAACTGAAAGATTGGCGGCGGGTTTGCTGCTGGCCAGTTTTATCTTGATTCTTGGCTTACCCGAAATATGCAGCGGTTCCGCGAGTGCCGGTGTCAGATAGATCAGGCGATGATCGGTGAACTCGGCCTCGGCCAGCGTCGAACCTGAGAACGAGAAATTATCGATCAGTTTTTCGGTGCCCTGTTTGGCCGAAGGTTCAGGCCTGAGCTTTCCCGCTCCCGGCGCGCCGGCTGAAAGATAAAAGGTCACATCGGAAGCGCCCGGATTCGGATAATCCGGGTACGAGGTCGGTTCGTCGGGTTTGTCGTTTTCGCGCACGATCCATGCTCTCGGATCGTTTTCAACGCCGTTCTGAACCCCGTGTAGGTAACGGGTAAACCATCGGTTCATGAGCTTCATTGGAGGCGGGCCGCCGTGCCCGTTCTGGTGGTAATAGATCTGTACCGGAAGACCCTTTGCTTTGGCAGCTTCGTAAATTCTATAACTGTGTTCCGGCATCACGTTCCAATCGTTAAAGCCGTGAGACATCAGCAAGGCGGCTTTCATCGGGCCGATGTCGTTCAAATAATCCCGCCCCGCCCAGAAATCATTGTAATCGCCGGTGATGCGGTCCATACCATTCGCCATTTCCTTGTCCCGCACGACGGCGTTGTTGCGAGCCCGTTTTGACTCGTCGCCGGAGTGAATGAAATCGTAGAGGACATCGATATCCTCGCCGGGATAGCCGCCCGGGTTTCGGACGAGCCCATACGAGCGGTAGTAATGATAATAAGAAGTATTGGGAGCGACGGGAATGATCGCCTCGAGACCCTTCACGCCGGTCGTTGCGGCTGCGACGGGCAGGGTTCCGTTGTATGACGTGCCGGTCATGCCCACTTTTCCGGTCGACCAGAATGCCGTCACCTTCTCATCGCCGTCGGGTGAGACGTATCCGTTGGCCTTACCGGTCAGCCATTCGATCACCGCTTTTGGTGCAAGCGACTCATTGTCCCCGCCGACCGTCGGGGCGCCCTGCGAAAGACCTGTACCGGGCGATGACGAGTGCACAATGATAAAGCCTCTCGGCAACCACTGTTTTATGTGAGACTGCGAGATGACAGGACGCTGACCCCTGCGCCGGACTTCCGGATGTATTCTCGGGGGGCCATTTCGCCCAGATTGTGACGGACGCTCCAAAAGAGACCCTCGACAAATTCGGCCGTACCGGCGAAATAAGGACTCGTAACGTAAATCACGGGAAGTTTTAGGCCCTCGGTCTCGGTTTGCAAAGGCCGCGTAACGGCGACATGCATACGGTCCCGCTTTCCGTCGCCATCAGTGTCGAACTCGGTTTCGACCCATAGATCGTGGCGCATCCATTTCTGAGGATCTTCAAAACCGGGCACGACCTGAGCCTCGCCATCGACAAACACCGGGACGGCCTTTTCGGTTGCCTGTTGCGCATTGAAGGCGGGGTTCAACGCAAAAAACAGCGCAAACAGCATCAGGACGGGTTTCAGCTTATTCATAATCATTATTTATAGCACAGAGAGAAGTACTCACACTGAGAGCTGCGAGCTGTCCGCCCAAAAGGATCACATCGCGCTCCGAAATAAACTGTAGACAAACCGGACACGCCTCCCTTGAGGGCATCACAAATACGGGTTTATCCCCTCTGTCCCCGATCGCCCAAATCGCTTCTCTTTCGGCATGAAGATTGGGGTATTCGCCGAATGCCTCGTACACTTTTAACTGTGCGGCTTCCTTTGTCGGGGTGTCACTGCTATTCAAATCCAGCAGGATCTGATCTGATTCATCACCAAACTTTGCCCGCAGCGTTTCTTTTCCATCCGCAGTTTTGACCAGTTTTGAAGCAAGTTGCGTCTGCTGGCTATCGGTGACCAACACCCCCAACGCCTGGGCTCTTTCGCGAACCGCCTTTGGCATCTGACCGGGCGCGCTTGAAGCCGCCTGAAAATAGAAAACGTTTTCGTCAGCATCGCATGCCATTACTATCGCGGTCGTATTTCTGCCCGCTGCGCTCCCATGAATACCCTTCACCAGCTCACTCATTTGCCTTTCACTTGCCGCACGATCGATCAGACCTGAATCCAACATCTGCTGCGGAGTCATCTCCGAACATTTTTCGGCCGACGATTGGTTCCTGCAAAAGAACCTGAAGTAAACGAATTCGCCTTTTTCGCAAAGCTCGACCGCCTCCAGCCCCAATGCGTTACCTCCCGGATACAAAAATCTGAAGCCCCTTCCCGAAGCACACTCCTGCGGGTCCTGCGGATTATCCATGTCGAAACCGATCTTATGCTCCCTAAGCTGACTGACCAGGTCTTTATGAGCCCGCAGTCCAATCGACGTGAAACTACTGAGCGTCGAAATATCCGTCGAGCCCGCCTGGTCTTTAAGAAAAACTCCTCTCCGACCTAAACTCTCGCTGCCCCCGTAAAGCTGTTCGCCATCCGGTACCGCATCTGTACAACCCGCGGGGGTGCGATGAATCTTACCGGTGTATGAGCCCTTCTGAATCGTATGCGCGAGTTCATGCGCAAGCAGAGTCTTTCCCACCCTTGAATGAGGATTGTACTCGCCGCTGCCAAAGACGATGTCTCTTCCAAGGGTGTATGCCTTTGCATCAATCGCCCTTGCAGATTTCGCGGCTGAATCGCCGGTGTGTATTCGAACGCCGCTTAGGTCATATCCCAAACGCGGTTCAAAAAAGCGGCGCGTGCTGCGTTCCAGAGGGCGGCCGCTCGAACTCGTCGCTTCTCGGATATGTGTCGGGCCGGCTGACAGTGCGACACTCGAAGGCAGGGCCTTCTTTGAACAATCGGTTCGTCGAAAGTTACTTCGCACCGCATATTCTTGTCAAGAAAAACCTTACGGGTGTCGAATTATTGCTCGATTTTGACGTAAAACATCGACGAAATGTCGAAAAAACTGTCGTGGTTTCGGGATTTTCGGAATCAGATGCACCGGGGGGCGGCGCCAGCCTGAAGGAATTAACGCAAGCGGATCTGACTCAATGGTCCGAATTCTAGCAGTAGAAGCATCCGCTCGATGGACCTATTCACAGCGTCTGCAGATCCTATCATTCTCTGGTCGGATGCCGCTATGTTGAGACAAAAAATCAATGATATTTGCCGGCGCGAAGGAATCAACCTGATCTAAACAGTTGCCGCTATCCACCTCACGGGTTGGGAACGTGCGTTGTGGCACGGTTCATTGCTCCTCGCCAGGTGGTGAAGGATTCTATTCAGATTTCGTAAAAATAGTACTAGGGCCGAGCTTGCGGCGGATCTTCGAACACCTCGAGACGCATCTGCGTATGCTGCACAAGCATTTTCTTGAGATCCAAATGGGAGGCAAGCAATCTGTTGGAAACTGTTAGAAGCCTGATTTGTTCGTGATACCCATTTCGGTTCACTGCCTCTTGAAGCTCTTGCTGATACCGCTCGGATAACTGAATCAGCGTCGCCGCCTGTGATTTGGCGTTTTCCGAAAGGTGATCCATGTCCTCAAGATTGTAGGCACACAGTTCTTCGGTCCAAATAATAAGCGCCAAAACGCTCTTGCAGAGTTCGGTTACGGCCTCCAATTTTCCCCCGAGGATATATTCCAGATCGACAGACTGCAGGACCCCGAAATGATCCAATTCACTGCGGATCACCTTGAAGTCCGGATTAGCGACACTTAGCTTTAAGAGAAACTCGTTTACCAGATCGCTCGCTGATTTTTCAAGCCGGTCCGATTCGGATTCCGGATCACATCCTTTTTCGCCTGAAGCGGTAAAATGGTCCGACCCGATAATTTCAAGGAGTTCTTTGATCTTTTCGCGGTCCGGACTACCAAATGAGCTTTCATCGTCAGGTTGGTCAAGATCGAATTCATCCCAAAGCTTTGTCTTCGCTGACGGGGAAACATCGTGAAACACGCCGGCGAAATCAAATTTATTGTTGATCAGCTCGTATAGAGGTCCGTTATCATGGTTTATAAGACCGCTAAACACGTTACCTATGGTCACGTTGCATTCGATCGCGGCCGCGCTTACGTCCGGATGGAAAAACAATTCCCCGAGGTCTCTCTTGTATCGGCGCAGCGCCTCAAAGGAATCTGTTTCGATAAATTCTTCAAAATCTCCAAGATTTTTGAGACTGGCGATGAATTCATCAAAATATTCAATGACTCCTTCAACCGGCCGATCGGGGTGCTTCGACGGTTGGTCTGGGAAGATAGCTTTTAATGCCTCGCCGATTTTCGCTCGCGGGACGCGAAGCATTCGCTTCGACTCGACGTCTCCTTTTGTGAAAAGCCGCGTCACTACCAGATCGTATTTGCTTTGGTTTGACTCAGAGTAGGGCAGCGAACGGAAGACTCTCGCCAAGGATATCAGAAGGCTAATATCCAGCGGCGCTTTAGTATAATCGTGAAACCTGCGGATATGATAGGTCTCGATCATATCGTTTCGAAGCTCAAGGGTCTCCCGCCACGAGGCCAACTCGCTTTCGGCGATCAGTTCAGCCTCTTCAATTTCGCTGTCATCGCCGGAAGAATGCCCGGCCGCAAGCTTGAAAAGGGCTTCGTGCAGTCGGCCGTTGTCAAACAGCATACCTGAAACAAGGCGGTTTTTTTGCTCGACCGAGGACAGGAACTTGTCGACCATTTCGAGGTCCAGTGCCTCTTCGCGCAATTTTTCAAAAAGTGTCCGGGACTGTGTTGAGATTTCGTGGGTGTTTATTTCATTCATTGTCTTTTTCCATTTTGATAAGAGGAAGAGATTGGACCTCGTCAGTCAACATTCTCAATGGTACCTTCCGGCTCCAAATTTACCGGTCCAGTCTACGGTGACAAAAAAAGTCGGTTCTTGCTGCCATTTTTTTCGGTCAGTTCGGTGATATAGATCGATCAAAATAATCGTAAGCGTCAATCTGACCGATCCTTTGACACGATCACTCAACGCACAATTAAGCATAACCGATTCAAAACAGGGATGTTACGGGCCTCGCCGAACATCCTTGGGACTACCCGATGTAGATTACCTGCAAACACTAGGCCAAGCGTTTGGCGGTCAGAGCTGACTGCGGATCGCACAATTTCGGGGAGCCAATTGATCTGTTAGCCTTTCGGAGTGGCTCAGGAAGGATCAATCATCAAGTGTGACAGAGGTGCGACCATTAAAATCGTACCATGATTTCTGCCCGCAATGAAAAAATTCTGCAAGTTTAGTCAGGCCTGCTCATTCTAGATATGGAGTCTGAAAAGACGTTTAGAACGATTTTTCGTGAGAGGGAATTGATATGAAAAACCTTTTGTTCGTCGGCGCGATCATGATGCTCGCATTAACCGTTTCCGCACTTATGTTCAACGGGCATTTCCTGGAGCTTCCCGCCGTCGCGCTTGAAAGCGGCCCGGAACTTGTTTCGTCAAACGGCAAGCCGGGCAAGACCTTAAAGGCTTTCGCCTCGAAAAATGAACTTGATGAGTTCCTGCGGGAGTTTGCAAAAAACGCCGCGGTACGCCGCGAAGAGAATTTCGCGATGAGTTCCAATTCAGCGGCACCGACGTCGGATTCGGCCGCGGAGGCAAGCAAATCTGAGATGGACGGTCAGTCAGTCACGAATACACAGCACGCGGGTGTCGACGAGGGCGGTATCGTAAAACTGCACGGAAATCATCTGATCATACTTCGGCGCGGACGGCTCTTTACGGTTGGAATTGGCGGCGGCAGCCTGCGGCCCGTTTCTGTTATCGACGCGTTTCCGCCCGATGCCGATCCCGGCGGAACCTGGTATGACGAGATGCTCGTATCCGCAAACACGATCGCTGTTATCGGTTACAGCTATGCACGCGGCGGGACGGAAATCGGTCTGTTCAATATCGACGAACTCGGGAATCTGGAGTATCGATCAACCTACCACCTGCGTTCGAATGACTATTATTCGTCACGAAACTACGCCAGCCGTTTGATCAAAGGCAAACTGATCTTTTACACACCGCAGTACTTGTGGATAAATCCGAATGACCCGACGGCGCAATTCCCGGCGATCCGAAAATGGCGAAAGGGCGCGACCGACAAGGAGTTTCAAAGGATCGTCTCGGCGACGAAGGTCTATCGCCCAGTGGGCGAGATCAACGACAGCTACGGGCTTGCGCTTCACACTGTGACGATATGCGATCTCGCGAACGGCGACTTAGAATGCGAAGGCACGGGTGTTATAGGTCCGGCGGGACGTGTGTTCTATGTATCGCCGACATCGGTCTATGTCTGGACATCGGACTGGAATCGGCGAGGCAAGGAAAGAAAAACGCGCTCGATCCTCTATAAGATGCCTCTCGACGGCGGCGCACCCCAGGCACTCGGCGTCTCGGGAAGCCCGGTCGATCAATTCTCCTTTCTCGAAAGCAATGACGAACACCTGAACGTTCTCGTCCGATCCACGGGCGGTGGCGAAGCGATGTGGCGTTCGGAAACCTCGACCGGCGACACGGCGCTTCTACGAATTCCCTTGTGGAGTTTTTCCGACGGTACGCGGAGCGCAACCAACTGGAATTACCGAATCCTGCCGACCGCAGAAGGATACACAGTTCAGAACAGGTTTGTCGGCGATTATCTGCTTTACGGCAGCGGCAACAGCTGGGGCTATCAAAACAAGAAAGGCGGTTCGCCCGTTTACGCGGTCCGTTGGTACACCGGCGAAAACTTCGAGCTGCCACTCGAGCATAGCGTCGACCGGATCGAAGCACTCGGAAAAGACGCAGTTGTCGTCGGAACGCGCGGAAGCGATCTTTATTTCTCGCCGATACGCTTGAGTGGCCAGCCCACCGTCAGAAACGGTTACGTTCGCAGGAACGCGGCCCAGGGCGAACTCCGGAGCCACGGTTTCTTTTATAAACCGACCGGCAAAGATACAGGGATGCTCGGCCTTCCGATTGCCGAGCAGGGCCGGCCGGGTTACAAACACCTGTTCGAAGGCTCGGCATCCGTGCTTTTCCTAAAGAACGAGTCATTGAAACTGGGCGAGATCGGTGCGCTTGCGTCACAAAACACGAGACAGGCGAACGACAACTGCAAGGCGTCCTGCGTCGACTGGTATGGAAACGCGCGGCCGCTTTTCATACGCGGAAGGATCTTGGCACTGCTCGGTTATGAGATCGTCGAAGGCAGGTTGACCAGCAGCGGAATCCGCGAAACGCGGCGCACCAATTTCTCGCCGGGCAAAGGACGATATGCCCGGTTGGGCGAGTAGTTTGTAATTGGAAAGGGCGGCCGCTTGGCCGCCCTAATTCGTGGATCTGTCCCGCCCTGAACATAAGTCGCTTTTGTGTCAACTTATTTCAGGACGGGACACGCGCAAAAAAAAAGGCGATCATCGTGATCGCCCTTGTTTGTTCTATTGTGGACGTGAATCCGTTCAAATCCGGCTCCATCTTTGTGTCATTCAGCCTTTATCCCGACATCGGTAGCTGCGATCCGCATCCATTTTCCGTCTCTTTTAACAAGCGTCCTGGAAAAACGAGCTTTTGAATCAACCGGTTTGCCGTCATTATCGATGCCTTTAGAATGCCGAACACCGGTGATGATACCCATATCGCCGTCTACACGGATCGTGATATCCGAGAGATTAGTTTTAACTTTAGATTTGTCGGTTTTCCATAGGTTCTCCAAGTATGCGATCATCTGGGGTTTGTCATACGCCACACCATCTCCGATGATGCCGACAAAATCGTCGGCGACATTTTTTCTGAGCCAATCCAGATCGCGGTTCATGGAAGCCTGATCGCCATCGAGTGTAATGCTAAAAATTGCGCCGCGATCACCATCCACACCATTGGAAAAACTGCTGACGACCCGCCAGTTTCCGCCTCGTTTTTCGAGAACGTGGGCCGTCCGGCTCCAACTCGTAGATTCTTTGCCGTCTGTCGTTACGACGACGGTGTTTCGATGCACGATGGTGACCGTGCTCGGCGTACAGGTGATCAGGTAGTTATGGGATGTTGATTTACGGTTCGGGTTTGAACCGGCATTCTTTACAGCATTATCGATGATCGTTTTCTTGCTATCGGTACCTAAACTCAACCCGCCAATACCCACAAAATCATCAGCATAAATCTTTTCTAATTCCGCCCGATTCCCTTCGGCATTATATTTACTCCAATCGTGGTCCCATTTCTCAAAAGCCTTGGCTTCCGCCTCGGTGCATTCAGCCGCCACCGCGACTACGCTCAAAGCGATCAACAGAATCGCCATTGAAATTTGCTTCATTTTCATCGTTTCTTAGTCTCCAGTTTCAAGGTAAAAGCAGACAACGACTAACGCCCTGCTGCTTGTTTTAGAATGACAAATTACCCGAAGGAAAGGCCTATAAAAAGTACGTAGGTCGAGCGATTTATCGCGAGTGGGGTATTAAAGATTCAATCCATGTCCGGTCGGGTCTCGTCGTTGAGTGAAAAGACCTCGCTGCACAGCCGCTAACCGTTGTTGCGGTCTTTTAACAAGTTGAACGGCCCTTTGACTAAAAGCGCGTCCTACTTCGTTCCAAACGTGGAAAAGATATGCCGAAAGCATAACATATTGTGACCGTTGGAGATTGATAAATTGTAAATGAGTCTGGCCGTCCCCGCGATCCGCCTGCAAAGGATACAGGATGTGGCTACGCGCGGAGCGGAAACAGCTTTGAAGACGTGTACGTTACGATCTTAGACCCCAGCAACGTACCATGCGATCTGGAATACCTATGGTGACGCCCCTTCGGCGCTCACGATCATTTCCTCGCCTCCGGTCGCGGGGTCCCTCGCGACACTTGATTTTGTTTCACAGACCTAAATAACCGATAAATGAATTACCCCTTTTGGTACGCGATTTTGCCGCCGACGATCGTGTAAAGAACCTCCGCCGTCGGAATCTCATCCTCCTTAACCGCCATAATGTCCTTCGAAAGAATTGTAATATCGGCCAGCTTGCCGACCTCCAGCGATCCCTTCAATTCTTCTTCAAACCCCGATTTGGCTACATTGATCGTATACGAACGCAGTGCTTCGACACGGCTCATGCGCTGTTCCGGATAAAAAACAGAACCGTCTTTGAGCTTTCGCGATACGGTCGAATAGAAAGAGGCTATCGGCGAAACATCTTCGACCGGTGCGTCCGTACCATTCGTGACAAGTGCGCCCGACTTCATGAGTTTTTGCCAGACGTAGGCCCCTTCCTCGCTTCGCTTGTCACCGAGCCTGTCCGGTACCCACGAAGCGTCCGATGTGCAGTGAACGCCCTGCATGGAAGCCACGACGCCGAGTTTTCCGAATCGCGGAATATCAGCCGGATTCAGGTGCTGGGCATGCTCGACGCGCCATCGGAGAACCTTTTTATCCGGATTGGCCTTAAACGTTTCTTCAAAGATATCGAGCACTTCTTTATTGGCACGGTCACCGATAGCGTGTATGCAGAGCTGGTAGTCGTTCTGAATCGCAAGCCCCGCTGTCTTTTCTGCCGACTCAACCGGGATCAAATTCAGACCCCTGGACCTCGGGGCGTCCGTGTAAGGTTCGAGGAGCCACGCGCCGCGTGAGCCGAGCGCGCCATCAATTGAGAGCTTGATCGCACGTACGGTCAGGTGGTTGTTGCCATAACCGATTACACGATAATTCTTGAGTTTTTCGGCAAGTTCCTCGTTTGAGGCACGTATCATTACCCAAAGCCGCAGGGGCAGCTTGCCTTCGTCCACCAGCTTTTTGAACAGGTCAATTGTTTCAAAACCGGAGCCCGCGTCGTGAAACGTTGTGATGCCTTTACTCAGGACCTCCCGAGAGGCGAGCTCGGCCTGTTTGCGTGCAATATCGAGGCGTTCAGCGTCGGTTGACGGACCCTTATTGGCGCTCGACACAATGCGTTGCGCGGTTTCTCTCAGGAATCCTGTCGGACGCCCGTCTTTATCTCGAAGGATCTCGCCGCCCGGCGGATCAGCGGTCTTGGAATCGATACCGGCCAACTCAAGTGCCTTTGCGTTCACAAATGAACCGTGTCCGCTGGCGTGAGTAAGAATGACGGGATTGTCAGCTGAAACCTTGCTTAGGCCGTCGAGCACGGGAAGGCCCTCAACTGCCGGATCCGGCGCCTTGTCCCATTTGTCCTGATGCCATCCGCGACCGATGATCCATTCACCCGGCTTTGCTTCTTTCGCCGCATCGGCCACCATCTGTACGATCTCATCCCAGTTCTTCGGCTTTGTCAGATCGAGCATCATTTTGGAAGCACCGATACCCATGAAATGACCGTGTCCCTCGTTAAAACCCGGGATGGCGAGCTGCCCGTTCAGATCGATTGTCTTCGTCACCGGACCGATACGGCTTTTGATCTCAGCATCTGTCCCGAGCGCGACGATCTTATCGCCCTTGATCGCGATCGCCTGGACCTCGCGATTGGATTCGTCAACAGTAATGATCTTGCCGTTGAAGAGGACCATATCCGCGGCGTCCGAGGCTTCGGTTGAATCAGTCGTACAGGCAAAGGACAGGAAAATTGTGACCAGGAAAAGAACGGACACTTTCGCGGCGTATTGATTCATCGGGCGGCTCCTTCTTTATGGTTTGAATAGCGCGTCAAGAATAGGACGTAACGCCCGGTAGTTTCAAGTGGGATAGACAAACAATGTCGCACAAGAATTTTACGGCCCTCTTTTGAGCTTCTGCTGATTCTGTTTTCATATTCGTTGTCACCTGGCCACGGACCTCAAAATAGCCTTTATGCCGCAATCACCGATACAAGCGCCAACACGCAAACGGAGATTATAAACTACGCAAACGCGAATTGCTCGATTTTTATGCCGGCTCGTGCACATGGTTGTACGAATGGCTTTGTCCGCTTGTGTTATCGTGGAAACACGGGTTTCAATAATGCGATTGGTCGATCTCAAAACACTTTTTGCCGGTTCGATAACGCCGTACGATTTGAGCTTCAAAGCATCTGAGTTTGTCTTTGTGCAGGGTGCCGCTGTCGAAGGCATATTTGGTGTCGAAGAAGGCAAGATCAGGTTGGAAAGGTACACGCTGGATGGCAATACGACGGGAATCCACCACGCGAAAGCCAAAGAGAGTTTCGCGGAGGCGTCTTTGTTTTCAGACTTTTATGACTGCCACGCGGTTGCCTTAAAACCGTCCCGACTCGTTTTGTTTCCAAAAGAAAAGGTGCTTGACACCCTTCGTTGCAAACCCGATTTGGCGATCGCGTACATCCGTCTCCTCTCGTTTCATGTAAAGTCGTTGCGGTCGAACCTGGAGTTGCGGGGAATCCGCTCCGCGCGGGGACGCATCCTCAGCTACTTCCTGCAAATCGCCGACATCAAGACCGGCATCGTCATGCTTCCCTGTACTCTCAAGGATCTCTCTCACATGCTCGGGATTGCGCACGAGACCATTTACAGGGAAATCAGGAAGCTCGAGAATGAGTCGATCATCGTTCGTGATGAAAATACAATAAGAATTTTAGGGCCTGTATGACCTGCGTCATACCGGTTCATCAAGCTTGTCAGCTAGGATCTAGAGTGTAGTCCGAAATGCAGACCGGATAAATACGAGAGCTTAGCGAGGTAATTATGAGTAGATTAGTGTCAGTTTTATTAGCGTTGATTTGCGTGTTGGTTGCGGGTAATTGTTCGAAAGATTTGAAGGCCCAGGAAAGATCCGACTATGCGGGTCAGCAATCCAGGGAAATCAAAACCCTTTCGGAAAGTGATATCGAACAGCTTCAAAAAGGCGAGGGGTGGGGACTGGCCAAGGCCGCGGAATTGAACGGTTTTCCCGGACCGGCCCATGTCATTGAGCTCAAAGAAAAGATGGACCTTTCGGACCAACAATTGACCCGGCTAAAAAGGATCTATGAGGAAATGCGAAAAGAGGCGATACCTCTCGGCGTCAAATTGATCGATCTTGAGAAGGAACTAAACGTAGAATTCTCGAACAAGCGGATAACCGAAAAAGGCCTCAAACGCCGTCTCGACAGTATCTCCGTTGTAACCGCAAACCTGCGGTTTGTTCATCTCGCCGCTCATCTGAAAACGAGCCGGATTTTGTCCGTCGAACAAATTTCAAGGTACAACGAATTACGCGGTTACGGTTCAAACGACCCGTGCGAGAGTGTCCCCGATGGCCACAATCCGGAGCTTTGGAAAAAGCACAATAATTGCTCCTGAATACGTGCAATGACTGACCCGGCAGAGCTTGGCTCCCTTCCTTCGATTGGCGGGTAGCTCCGCCCGTTTGTTTTGGGAGGCTCGTTGACCAAGCCGTCCCGATTTATGTTCTACCTTTCCCGCGAAGAAGGAACTGATACCTCACCGCATCTGGTTTGGAAAGTAATCCTTATGTTAGCCTGTTGCGAATGGACAGGTACAAAAATCTTCACCTATGGATGATTATTCCGTTCGTGATCGTCCAAATCGGCATATTTAATTTCTATTGGACATCGGTTTCAAGCAAGACCTGGGAAATTCACTTTCACTATTGGCTTGTGACTTTCTGGTATCTTCTTGTAATCGTCCAACCCTATCTTGCCGTAAACGGGAAAATCGTCAATCACAGGACCTTGGGAATTTTCGGGTTTTTGTTGGCGGGCGGAGTTATATTTACTGGACTGAGCATATTGGATATACCCCTCAAGTTGGCTGCAGCATATGATCCGGGTAAACCTGGTCCGCCCGTTTCGTTTTACTACGGAACTCTTGTTGTCGAATTAATTTCGATGATTGCGTTTGCTTACGCGGTGACCAAGAGCATTCTCAATAGACACGACGTTAAAGAGCATTCATGGTGGCTTGTTTGCAGCGTTTTTTACATGATGGCGCCCGCACTTGGCCGGGGAATGATTCTTTTTTGGCGAACGATTCTGCCACCTGAAGATTTTAATCCGATACTGGTTCTTATCAGCACCGAATTGGTTTATTTGCCCCTTCTTCTCATATTTGCAGCCAAGTTCGGAAAGATAAAACATCAGGCTCTTGTGATCGGAATCCTTCTAATAGTAATTAGATTCTTGCGCTTGCCAATCGGTTCATCCGAAACACTTCAGGACTTCTTAAAAATGGTAATTCTTTGGTGATTGCTCCGAGTTACCGATTTGACTGACTTCCCGGGCGTACCGCGATCCTCTTGAAGCTCTGCGGCAACGGAAAGTCCCAGATTTTACAGCGAATGATGTCGACCCAAACAGGTGTTTGCAGATTTGAGTCACCTGATGCTAATGTTGACACTCGCAAATTGAGAATGGGCTCGTTAATTACTGGACGCAAAGGGCTGCCGGCGTCAGCCCCACAATTGGAAATATTTTGACATTCCACTAACAACAATTCAAAAGCCCACCGCGGTTCGAACACAAGGAATCAATTCAAAAGGTCATTTATGAAGCGACTACCAGTCTTTTCAGGCATCTTCTTACTCACCCTTTCAGTTTTAATGCTTGAGCTATCGCTGACCCGCTTGTTTTCGGCAACGATGTATTATCACTTTGCCTTTATGGCAATTTCCGTTGCCCTTTTTGGTTCCGGTGTAAGCGGTGTTTTTGTTTATGCGTTCAGAGACAGGCTCAACGAGGAGCGCACGGGAAAGTACTTGACGATCTCGTCGCTCCTGTTTGCATTTACAGTAATTTTCGCGCTCTATGTGATCCTTGAATTCCCGCTTGTGCTGTCGGATCGAAGTGAGAACTATTTTCGGCTCCTGATCATATACGCGGCGACCTCGCTTCCGTTTTTTACCGCTGGTTGCGCCGTCACACTCAGCATAACGAGGTTTGCTAAGGATATCAGCCGTTTGTATCTATTTGATCTCGCCGGCGCCGCCCTTGGGTGTTTGCTCCTTATTCCCGTACTCAATTATCTGGGCGCCATAAATGTCGTCATCTTTATCGCCTCGATCGGCACGCTTTCGGCGATTTTGTTCACGTTTGTTCAAAAGCAAAGCGTCGCTCTGAGACTCGCGGTTGTGGCCGTCGCTGTCGGTTCGTTCACCCTTCTGGGCCTGAACCTCTCGTTCGCCTTTTTCGAAATACAGAGCTCTAAGGGATACAAGGAAGAGAAGCTGCTTTTTTCGAAATGGAACTCTTTTTCGAGGATCACCGTCGACGGCGACCTGGATGATGAACTATCGATCAAGATCGACTCCGACGCGGCAACCCTGATCGCCAAAGACTGGCGTGAAAAAGACGTGCAGGAGCGTCTAAAGAATGACATTTCGGCCCTCGCCTACAATCTAAAACCGGAGTCCAGGGTGGCGATCATCGGCCCGGGGGGCGGCCTTGATGTCGCGACCGCGATAGCCTTTGGCGCAAAGAGCATAACCGCGGTCGAGATCAACCCGATCATCGCCGAAGACGTGATGCTCCGGGAACCGTTTAAGTCCCATAGCGGTGACATTTACGGCCAACCCAATGTTTCGTTGATTGTCGACGAGGGCCGTTCATTCATTCGCCGTACGGACGAATCCTACGACATCCTGCAGGGAACCATGGTAGACACATGGGCGGCGACCGCGGCCGGTGCGTTTTCGCTTTCGGAAAACAACCTCTACACGGTCGAGGCCTTTCGGGATTATGCGTCGCATCTTTCCGCCGACGGTATCCTGACGATGACGCGCTGGTATTTCGAACCGCCCGATCAACTCCTGAGGCTGATCTCACTGTCGCGGGCGATGATGGCCGATCTTGAGATAGAGAATCCCGACAGGCACTTCATACTCATACGCGACCGGTTTACGAACCCCGACCGGACCCCGGCGTCTTTCCTATTCAAGAAATCGGAATTTACAGACGAAGAGGTCCGCAAGATAGAGTCAATATCGAAAGAGAACAACTTCGAGATCCTTTACACGCCACTGACAAGGCCGGACAACGTCTTCACACAGATGATCGAGGCAAAAGACCCCGCCGCACTTTGGAATTCACTCGAATACAACGTGGCGCCGACCTACGACAACAACCCGTTCTTCTTTAACTCGCTGCGGCTAAAGAATCTCTCTAAAGCATTCGGACACGGTGCTGCCGAGTGGCGTAAATCGAACCTCGGCACCTTCGTTTTGTTCGCGCTTTTGGGGATCACGGGTGTTTTGGTGTTGCTGTTCATACTGCTTCCGCTGATGCTGATCAGGAACCCGGCTATAAAAGGAAAATCGCGTTTGAGTACGCCTTACGTTCTGTACTTCGGGTGCCTTGGGGCCGGCTTTATCATTGTCGAGATCGCGATGATCCAAAAATTCATTCTGTTTTTGGGTCACCCGGTATACGCGCTGGCGGTAATCCTGTTTTCTCTCCTGACGTTCAGCGCGATCGGCAGTTATCTGAGCGGCAAATTTGCGGACAAGAGTCTGAGAAAACTCATAATCCGGGTTATTTTTGCGATCGTGGTTCTCTCGCTCATATACATTCTGGTCCTGCCCTCGATCTTCTATGGTCTCGTCGCTCTGCAGCTCTGGATAAGAATCCTGATATCGGTGCTGTTGATGGCGCCGCTCGCCTTATTGATGGGGATGCCGATGCCGGCGGGGATCAAACTTGTTTCCGAGCGATATCCATCAATCATTCCGTGGGCATGGGGTGTCAACGGCGCAGCTTCCGTTATGGGGTCGGTCGCAGCCCTGGCGATAGCGATCCTGACCGGGTTCAACGAGGCAATCCTGGCCGGCAGCGGGATCTATTTGGTCGGAGCAATGATGATCGCTTTCGCGGAATCCGGCAGACGGAGCCAGTAGTTCGCGAAATGGTAGATCATGACGTGCTCCGGGTATTGGTGGAAAGACCGGCCAGCCCCGGTCGCCGAAGGCGACTTGTCTGATAAAATGGACTCCGTTTGATCAAAATTGTTGAGCAAATATGGCGGTTCGCAAAACATTCAAACGGGCGAAAAACAAATTGCTATGGGCCTTGTTGTCCATAGTGTTGGTTTCTTGCTTTCTAGCCTCGCTCGTCCAGACTTCGGGTGATCGCGTCCAGGTCCAGGACATTAAAATCCCGACACAAAATGGGCAATGGCTGGTCGCGGATCTTTTTAAACCGAGATCTGCCACAAAGCAAAACCCGGCCCCGCTGGTGGTTGTTGTGCCGGGCTTTCAGCGTTCGAAAGAATCCCTTTCAAATATATCGCTGGAATTGGCCCGGCGCGGTATTGTAGTGATTTCGATCGACCCGTATGCGCAGGGAGGATCGAGTGCGTCAATGAGCAGGCGCGCTGCAACTACGGAAGGATACGGCATGTTTGCAGTCGTTGATTATGCGGCCGGAACCTCGAATCTGAATTATGTCGACAAGTCCCGAATCGGAGCGACGGGGCATTCCGCCGGTGGAAATGCTGCGATACGAGGTGCCAATTATTTTGGCAAGAGAGCGCAAAAAGGCGGCAAGAAAAGCAGGCTGCATTCCGTTTTCGTTTCCGGCTATGTCCTGACCCTGACGGACGAGGTCTTGGCGGATGTGCGGTCCAATGTCGGGATGAGCTACGCCTTTTATGATGAAGGCGCCTACCGCAACGAGCTTAAGAACGCGGATATGCGTCGGGCTCCTGAAGCCCTGCGCCTTGTAAACTCCGGGCGTGTTTCGGGGGAAACGCCGGTCAAGGAAGTAAGTCTCGGCCGGTACTACGGGGATGCCGCGCAAAGAAATTTACGCGTTGTGCACAACGAAAGGGTACTGCATCCCTTTCAGCCATACATTGCGGAAGCAACCGCTAATCAGATCGAGTATTTCGAAAGGGTGTTTTCGATCGATAGCGGACTTTCAAGCCGCGATCAGATCTGGCAGTGGAAAGAATTGTTTAGTCTGATATCGCTGATCGCGGCAGTTATCCTGCTTGTGCCCCTCGGCCGACTACTGTTGGAGGTACCGTTCTTCAAACCACTCGTGCACCAGATACCCGAGGCGTTGCCGCGTCCAAAAGGCAAGGGCCGAGCGCTCTCGTGGATCTTATTTGCCGTCGCCGCTTTGATCGCCTGCTTTTCGTACATTCCGATGGCAGAA
>JAOTWT010000409.1 GCA_029862725.1 Acidobacteriota bacterium
CCGGCCACGCGGCATCGGAAAACGAACCGGCGGCGCGTCAATTATTTAGAAGAAGACGAAGATTCCTGCAGTTTGCCAATCACCTGAACGCTTCCTTTTGCCTTCGGCCTGAACTAGAATCGCTACCCAAGGACGAAACATTTGTTTGCCGATGTGAAGATGTCCCGTTTAAGCGGCTGAAGACATTTAAAAATTGGCGCGACGCAAAGCTGCAGACAAGGTGCGGGATGGGTCCCTGTCAGGGAAGGGTTTGCGGACCGGCAGCCGAGTTCCTGTTCGGTTGGACGGCGGGCGGTCCGCGACCTCCTTTGTTACCGGTCAGGCTTGACCGAATCGCGTTGGAGGAGAAAGAGAATGAGTTTTGAATGGAAGGGAGTGATGCCCGCGATAACGACCTGTTTCAACGAGAGGCTCGAAATCGACCATGAGTTCACTGCCCGCCACGTAAAATGGCTCGTCGATAATGGATCAATGGGCATCGTGACGAACGGAAGCCTTGGAGAAGGTGCCACACTGACGACATCTGAGAAGTCAGCGCTTTGGCAGACTTGCATTCGAGCCGTTGGAGAACGCGTACCGGTTATCGCAGCGATTGGGGCACTGAGCACGGATTACGGCGTAGAATTGGCCAAACGGGCCGAGGCCGCCGGCTGTGCGGGTCTGATGGTCTTACCTCCGTACGTTCACAACGGCGACTGGCGCGAAACGAGAGCGCATGTTTCAGCGATCATCGGCGCAACCCCCTTGACGTGTATGCTTTACAACAACCCGGTTGCGTATGGCGTCGATTTCACACCTGCGCAAATCGTAAGCCTCGCGGATGAACATCCGAATTTGAACGCGGTCAAAGACTCGAGCGGGGATGCGAGGAAGATTTCGGCGATCCGCGAGTTGGATAAGGACCGGCTCGCGGTATTCGTAGGGCTCGACGACGCCCTCGTCGAAGGGGTCGCGGCCGGTGCCAAGGGTTGGATCGCGGGGCTCGTGAATGCGCTCCCGGTCGAGTCGGTAAACCTCTTCGAGCTGGCGCGCCGGGGCGAAAACTGCGACGAGTTGTATCATTGGTTTCTGCCGCTTTTGCGCCTCGACACGGTCCCGAAGTTTGTGCAGCTTATAAAGCTGGTGCAGGCTCGGGTTGGAATGGGAAACGCGAGGGTCAGACCCCCGCGCCTTGAAATCGAGGGCGAGGAACTCGAGCAGGCGCTGGAAATGATCACGGCAGTATTGGGAAAAAGGGCGGCGGCATGAGGATAGGATCAAAACTAAGCGCAGAATTGGAAGGTCGTTCGATAATCGGTGAATCCAGGGGAGCTGCGGGTGATAAGACGTTCAAGGCCATTGACCCGCGGGACGGGTCGGAGATTGGGCCGGTATTCTATTCCGCGCTGGATGCGGAAGTTGAACGCGCCGCCGAACTTGCCGATAGCGCACGGCGGGAATTTGCCGAACTTAGCAACAAACGCCGTTCGGGCTTTCTAAGCGCAATCGCCGAGAATCTGGAGTCGGTCGGGACCGCACTTGTCAGGCGAGCGGCGCTCGAAACCGGTCTCCCCGAGACCCGTTTCGAAGGCGAACTGGAACGGACATGCGGGCAAATCAGGATGTTCGCGAAGGTAGTCTCAGAGGGTTCCTGGGTCGATGCCAGGATCGATCGTGCGATTGCTGACAGGAAACCCTTACCGAAACCGGATATTCGCTCGATGCTGCACCCTTTGGGCCCGGTCGCCGTTTTTTGCGCGACCAATTTCCCGTTGGCGTTTTCAGTCGCAGGCGGAGATACGGCTTCGGCCTTTGCCGCCGGGTGCCCGGTGATCGTCATTGCGAACAAGGCACATCCCGGCACCGCCGAAATCGCGGCCAAGGCGATCGCCAAGGCGGTCAGCGATATGGGACTCGAAGAAGGCGTGTTTAGTCTTATATTCTCGGATGGTTATGCCGCCGGGCAGTCTCTCGTGAGTAATCCGTTGGTAAAGGCGGTGGGATTCACCGGTTCGCGTAAAGGCGGCAGGGCCCTGATCGATATCGCCGCCGCGCGCCCCGAGCCGGTTCCGGTTTTTGCGGAAATGTCATCCATAAATCCCATCTTCCTGCTTCCCGGAGCGATCGCGGCCCTTCAATTGCCGAAGGATTACATGCGTCGTTTACGCTGGGTCATGGTCAGTTCTGCACAAAGCCGGGAGTTGTCGTCTTGCCGGAATATGTCGCGGCCGGGCCTTTTATCCTCCGGCTCCTCGAACTCACGAAAGGATCGGATCCAGTTCCGCTTTTGACAAGGAAGATCTTCGAGGACTACATGGAGAAGATCGAATCGCGTGAAAAGGTCGAATTGGAACGCGGTGAAGGATTTCGTGTTCCGGTGGCGGTCTCAACGATTCGCGCCCGGGAGTTTTTTAAGCACCCTTCATTTGCCGATGAGATTTTTGGACCTTCAATGCTGCTCGTGCTGGTCGATAACGACGATGAAATGTTCGATATTGCAGAGGGCCTCGAGGGCCAGCTAACGGCGACGATCCACGGTACCGACGATGAACTTTCTCAAAACCGGACATTGCTTAGCATTCTCGCGACAAAAGCAGGACGCCTCATTTTTAATTCGTTTCCGACCGGGGTCGAGGTATGCGCGGCAATGGTGCACGGCGGACCTTTTCCCGCGACATCAGACCCTGGATCGACATCGGTCGGAAAAAGAGCGCTCCGGCGATTCGCCCGTCTGGTCGCGTACCAGGATTTTCCGGATTCAGCACTGCCGGATCAGCTAAAAGACAGTAACCCACTTGAAATCAAGCGTTTCGAGGAATGACCTTAAACTGTTTTCTGAGGTGTATGATTTCTCAGACCTGCATCCATATCGACCCTTCTGCATAACATCCGTTCGGGGATTCAAGCCGGGGAGTACAAGCCGCGTATACACAACAGTTACAGCCAGCACTTTGAGTCGGTTTCTAACCTTTTACGGTTGCCTTAATGACAAAATCCGGTCTTTTGGTTTCAATCTCGAAGGATTTGCAAGCGTGATCGGGCACCGAACGGACTATTCGCTTGCAAATACCCTTGAAAAATCGTCAAATCCTTTGAATTCCAAAGCGTTACCGCTCGGATCAAGTATAAACATCGTGGCTTGTTCGCCGATCTGCCCGGCAAACCGTATCTTGGGCTCGATTAAGAACTCAACTCCCTTCCCGGTGAGCCTTTCCGCCAGGCGCTTCCATTCTTCCATTTCCAAAACGACCCCGAAATGGGGAACCGGAACCGAGTCCTGATCAACCGGGTTCGTAGCGGTCCGTCGGTTTTCGTCGGAAATGAGATGCGCCACAATCTGGTGTCCGAAAAGGTTAAAATCGACCCATATTTCCGAGCTGCGGCCTTCTTCGCATCCAAGCACGCCGCTATAGAACTCGCGCGCTTCCTCCAGATCGTTAACCGGAAACGCCAGATGAAACAGGCTTTTCATTCGTTTCGCTCCAGGCCGCTCTAATTCGCAGCCGTTTTGTTGCCGGCTTTTGCCGC
>JAOTWT010000319.1 GCA_029862725.1 Acidobacteriota bacterium
GAATCGGCGACAAGCGCTTCCGTTTTAGAAGCAGACCAAAAAAAGGCGAGATAAAAGCGAATGCGACGAGACCAAGGAGCAGCAAGCCGATGACGCCCAGTTCGGCGAATACCTGGAGCGGCTCATTGTGTGCTCTCTCGACCATAAACCACTCGGCAAACGCACCGGCGTTCTGATGGTTCGAATTTCTGGCATTGTATTCCCTTCGTGCTTTGTTGAACGCAATGCCGAAATTATCGGCACCGACGCCGATCAGCGGATTGGAGAATGCCATCGAGGCTCCGATCTTCCATGTAAAAATCCGGAAATTGCTCGTTTCGCGGGTTTCGGCGTGTCCCGAGATATACTGGGCCGTTGCCGGTACACTTGAATAGGAGATAAACAAGACTTGGACACCGGCTGTCAGCGCAAGCCAGATAACCGCAGCGACCAGTGCCGGTTTTCGGATCTTGCGCCCGGCAAAACAAATACATCCGATAAACACCAGCGCGAAACCGGCGATCCCGGCGATAAACGCGCCTTTGCTGAGAGAAAGCATCACGACCAACCATGCGGCGCAACCTGCCGCGAGGGGCACAGCCCGCGCAAAGTTACCGCGGGCATAGAATGCAGCGGAGAACAGGAATGGGCCCGTCATCGCCAGCAGTTCGCCGTATTTGGCGTAGCGAATACGTATCACGCCTTCCCTAAAGCCGTATCCCGCAATCGAGAGGTAATCAAAAATACATACTGCCAGCAAAACTGCGGACAAGGCTCCGAATATGGCAGTTACGGAAAAAACTGAGCGATTTTGTACAAAATAGAATAATGCGAGGAAAAGGATCGCCGTGTATACAAACCAGGAGCCTGTGTGATGGGCGACCGAATAAAGGGCTTCTGCCCAGATTCCTGAAATGCCACTCCAGAACGTAAAAGCCAAAACCGCGCCAATGGCGTAGATCCTGTGTCTCGAAGCGAAGAGCGCTTCAACGGCGCTCGGAGCGGATTGGGTGCAAATCCTGACGAGAATGATCGCTACCGCAATGGAGAGTGCGAGTTCCACCTTCCACGGATGCCCCGTCACCACTGACGGCCCGGGAATCGGGAAGAGCGGAATCAGCATCGCGAACACGATGCAGACAATCGAAATATTAAAATGCCGGTTATGCATTGGTGTTTTCGAAGTGCGAATCGTTGAATTTCGAGAATGTCGTTGAGGAACCGGAAGGCGAGAGAATTATGACGAGGGAGAGGGGGTTAATCAGAAAAAAAGGCGGTCGAGACCGCCCTTTTTCCTTCTTATTAAGTTGATCAGCCTACTAGTTGTTGAGCGGGCTACCACCTGAAAGGACACCAGCGGCATCCGTAACCGAACCGATCGCTCCCGCGACGATAACGCCTTCAGTAGCGATACCAAAGTCGCGTGTTCCCGTATCCGTGATGCTACCCGTACCGGTTACCGGCGTAGCCGATGCAGCAAAGGTTGCAGGGGTTCCAACACCGGACGGAGCGTCACTCATGCTGAAGTTATAACCGCTCTTGGTGCCGCCGCCCAATACGCTGTCTACGAGGCCTGCGCCCTGAAGCGTCGCGAGGTCAGCAGCATAGTCACCACCACCGGCAGTTGCTTGAAATGTCATTTGAGCACCGTGAGCTGTACGGAGCGACGAAATAGCCGATCCTTCGTTAGCCGAACGTCTTGCAGCAAGCAAGTTCGGAATAGCGATAGCAGCAATAATACCGATGATCACAACAACGATTAAAAGTTCGATAAGCGAGAAACCTTTTTGATTCTTTTTCATTTTCTTTTCACAATCTCCTAGAAAGTTTTTGATTAATTCTTTGTCTACCTATTCTCAGGCGGTGATAGTTGTTACAAGAGTCGTGCCAAACGTCGAATGGGGTTTGAGGAACTAGGTTATTTATTGATATGAAGAGGGTTACCGTGTTGAGAAAGTTAGAAGCAATGAGGAGGACAGGCCATTTAGACCCTCAAAATAACAGTTTTTTGTTAAACACCGGTGACAGAAATTGTCAGTATCGGCGAATTATCGGGAAAAATGCGAAATCGAAGGTAATTTAGTCGGAAGAGCTTCGCATCTGCGCCGAAAGCGATCGAATACTGTGCTTGTCAAGGAGGTGACGGAGCGACCGTACCGGTAACTCCAGGAGTTCGGCGGCCTTTGTCTGGTTGCCGCTGGTCCGGCGAAGTGCCTCGACCACATAGGTCTTTTCGAGATTTCCAAGATGGCTCGAAAGATTAATGCCCTCATCGGGCAGGTCGAACTCGGCGTTTATACGCTCCGGATTGTAGTTTGTGATGTGATCGGGAAGCCTTTCGGGCTGAATTTCGTCTTCGCGCTCAAGAGCGACAGCCCTTTCTATCGTGTGCTCCAGCTCGCGGACATTGCCGTGCCATGCATAGGTTTCCAGAATCTGCATTGTCTTTGGTGAGATCGAGAGTTCCCTCCCCGCCTGCCGACAGAACTTTTGAACAAAGTGGGCCGCCAGATCGGGTATGTCCTCTGCTCTTTCGCGAAGCGGCGGCAGGGAAATTGGTATTACGGAGATTCGGTAGAAGAGGTCTTCGCGGAAAGTCCCTTCTTCCGTCATGGCTTTAAGGTCACGGTTAGTTGCGGCGATCACCCTCGCGTCGATCGTGGCCTCCTCATGGGCACCGACCGGCCTGACTTTCCTCTCCTGCAACACACGTAGAAGTTTGACCTGCATTGCCGTGGACATCTCGCCGATCTCATCGAGGAAGATCGTACCTTCATCGGCCGCTTCGAAAAGTCCCTTTCGATTCGAGTTGGCGCCGGTAAACGAGCCCTTCACATAGCCGAATAGCTCAGATTCCAAAAGTGTCTCGGTAAACGCACCGCAGTTTATTGATATGAATGGTTTTTCCGCACGCGGCGACATATCGTGTATCGCCCGCGCCACGAGTTCCTTACCGGTTCCCGACTCGCCGTAGACGAGCACCGTCGATTGGACTTCGGCGACAGTCTCTATCATCTGAAAGATCGCCTGCATCTTGTCCGAATCGCCGACAATATTCTTGACACTTCCTTTTTCGCGTTGGGCTCTCTTGAAAGCGCGGTTTTCATTTACCAGGGCCTGCTTTTCAATCGTCTTCTTGACGATCAGCTTTAATTCTTCGACATCGAATGGTTTTTGTATGAAATCATCGGCCCCGAGGATAAACGCCTCGCGGGCTGTGTCGACCGTCGCGAAGGCAGTCATCAGTATCACTCCGACATCCGGATATAGCTCTCGAGCCTCGCGCAGAAGCGCGATCCCGTCCATATCCGGCATACGGACATCCGAGATCACGATCTCGGCGGGATCCTCCTGAAGCATTTCAACTGCCTCGCGTCCGTTCTTTGCAGTTCTGATATTGTGACCGTCGCCTTCAAACACGAGGCTCAAAAGCTGGCGGTAGCTTTGTTCGTCGTCAACAATCAGGATTTTTGCCATGAGACTTACCGGTATTCAGGGTGCGAAATTGGATTGTGTGGGTCTGGAGCTGTGAGAACAGCTACTTATATAATCACAGATATGCGAACCTTTTTTCAAGAAGTAAACTCCTTTTGTTTGTTCTCGACCTGTAAATAGTTCTTCAATACAAGCGATGGATCTTCGGCTTCCAAAGGAGGCTGGTCGCCGGGAATCGCGACGCGCACGTAATCTCTGGGGAGCTCGATCGTGATCCGGGTGCCGCTGTTTTTCTTACTGCTGATATTGATGGTCCCGTTGTGGTCTCTCACTATCTGATAGACGATCGACAGACCAAGACCCGTACCCCCGGTGGTGGAGGTCGAAAACGGTTCGAAAAGCTGCTCGACCTGTTCCGGGGGCATACCGCAGCCGTCATCGGAGAAGACTATCCGAATCCGGTTGTTTTCCAGCATCTTCAGCGCGACGGTGAGATTTCCATTTCCGTCTAGGGCCTGGATCGAATTTCGGGCAAGGTTCCAGAATATCTGCTTTAGCTGCGAAACGTCGGCGTTGATCGAGACCGGTTCGTCGGGGATGTCCGCCTTTACAGTAATCTCTCGGCTGACATCCGGTGCGTGTTGAAGCAGGGTGATTGTATCCGTTATCGCCTCGCAGACATCGACCTCGGCAAAATTCGCCGCCCGCGGGCGGGCATACTTGAGAAAATTCGTAATGATGCCGTTGAGCCGGTCCGATTCTCGCAGGATTATTTCCATCAGATTAGCCTGGGACGAATCTTTTTTGGTCTTGGATTCAAGGATTTGTATCGCGCCCCGCATCGCACCCAAAGGATTTCTGATCTCATGGGCGAGTCCCGCTGCGACCCTCCCGACTGCCGCAAGCCGGTCTTTGCGCCTGACGCTTTCTTCCATCGACCGTATTTCGGTAAGGTCCTGGAAAGTGATTATGAGGCCTGTTTTTTCCCCGTCTTCTGAAAATAAGGGAGAAAAAC
>JAOTWT010000010.1 GCA_029862725.1 Acidobacteriota bacterium
CGGGAGATTACGGGTCAAACAACCATAAGTTTGACTTTGGCTTCGTTCCCGCAGCCGGCGCATTTCCTGTTTATTCGCTTGGAAACCGGGTTTGGTTCGACACCGACAATGACGGGATCATCGATCCGGCAGAAAGCGGCGTGTCCAACGTTTCGGTCAGTATATTTCGCGATTCAGATGGGAACGGATTGCCGGATTCGCCCGGCTCGCCTGTCTCCACCGTTTCGACAGACCCGGGCGGCTATTACCGTTTCGATTCATTGACGCCCGGCACATATGTTGTCCGGATCAATCCTTCCAATTTCGGACCTTCTGCGGTCCTTGAAGGCTACAGGAATACATCCGGGATCAATACGGCCGATGCGGAATCGTTCGGTGCTGGTGCTAATGCGGAGAACGGGGTCGATCCGAATCCGGCAAATGGAGTGTTAACCAACGGTATTCTCAGTAATCCGGTGACTCTTTCGGCATCTGCCGAACCATTTAACGAGGCCGATGTGCCGACCTCGGGCCTTTACGCCGGCCAGGGAGGTTTTGACCGCTATGCCGATATGACCGTCGATTTTGGCTTCTACGGACTTCGCCTATCGGGAACCGTCTGGGACGACCGCGGGGCGGGCGCCGACAATAATGACGGACAATTGGATACAGGGGAAGCTCTTCTGCCCGGCATTGTCGTCAAACTTTATGACAATACCGGGACCGAAGTACCCGTCGGCCCGGATGGAAAACTCGGCACGGCCGACGATGCTCCAGGCGGCGTGGTTACCGACGCCAGTGGTAATTACGTGTTTGATTGCCTTGCACAAGGTAACTACCGGGTTGTTATCAACCCCGTCGCGGGCAGCTCCAGCACGCCTACAGAATTGAATCCGAATCTTAATGGCGATTCAAATGACAATGGTTACCCCGACAATACATCTTTCTATCCGGGCATGCTGATCAGCGGTATGGTCACGCTGACCCCCGGTTATATAGGAGCGGCGGGAAACAACGTGGTGTCGATGTCGATCGGTCGTACGGCCGACCCGACTGTTGACTTTGGTCTTATCCTGGCGCCGACACAAGTCAAAATGGACCGCCTTGAAGCGTTCTACAAAGGCAACGATGTCGTACTCGAATGGAGCACCGGCGGTGAGGCGGACAATCTCGGTTTTAACGTCTACCGTTCGACCGGCGGCGGAAGCGAACTCCTCAATCCGGCCCCGATCGCGGGTAGCATGCTGCGTACAAACGTGAAGATGAATATCACCGGAGACGACTATCACTGGGTAGACGGCGATGCACAACCTGGAGCCTTGTATTATCTAGAAGATATCGATCTAAACGGAACGCGTACCCTGCATGGTCCGATCCGTCCGAAGTTCGAGGTTTCGCAAAAGGCCGATGCGGTGAGTTCTCCTCTGATGGATGAAATCGGGCGCGGCGAAACTGCCTTCGAACAGAAATACGTTGTCGTTGAACAAGGCTACGACTCTCTCTATTCAGAGGGTCCGGAGAACGGCGATCCGCGCGCTCAGCGCAAGATAGCCGCAACCGGCGGAGTCAAGATAATCGTCCAGGGGGACGATCGCTACCGGGTCTCGTTCGCTCAACTTCGGGCCGCCGGGTTCGAAATCGATTCGGATAGGGCAGCGTGGCAGCTTTTTGTCGATGGAACGGAAGTTCCGATGACGATCGAAGGAGAAAAGGAAACCGGCCACATCGAGTTTTACGGTAAAGGCTTCGATTCGAGGTTTACCGATAAACAGGTGTTCTACCTGATCTCAGGCAATACAATGGGCAAACGGCTGCAGAAGGTGCGCGAAAAAGCGGCCGAAGAACCGGATTTGCGGAGCTTCAGGGTTACATCCGTCCGAAAGGACCGCGTTCTCTATGTATCCTCCATCTTAAACGGTGATCTCGAAAACTGGTTTGGACTGCCTGTGATGTCTTCTGCGGATGCCGTCCAGGAGATCGAGGCTTTGGCGCCGCACTCGGGTGCGTCGGAAAATGCAAAATTGCGAGTAAGCCTGCAAGGGCTTTCGGATACGGATCATCTGGTCAACGTGAGCTTTAACGGCGAACTTTTGGGCAGCGTAAGCTACACGGCGAAGGAAAACCGCGAGTTTGAGTTCGAGGTGCCGATGTCTCTGGTTGCCGACGGAGCCAACTCGTTATCGCTTCGGGCCGCCGGCGGATCTGACGATGTCAGCGTGATCAGCGAGGTAAATCTCAGATACTCGCGGATGTACGAAGCTCGCGGAGGACAGCTAAGGTTCTCTGTCGATGCCGGTCGTTCCGCTCGTATCGAAGGATTTGCCCAGGCCGATATCGATGTTTACGAACTCGGTCAAGACGGTCGGGCGGTCAGGAAGCTGCTCGTCAACACCGAACAATTCGAAGGCGGATATGCCTTTACGGTAAATGCCAGGGGGCAAAAGAGAGAATTTGCCGCATTCGAGCGGGGCTATCTGTCCCGAAAGCAGCCCGCTGTTGAAAGAGACTTTCCGAGTGCATGGAACCGTTCCAAGAATGGCGCGGAGCTTTTGATAATTGCCCCGCAACAATTCGGAAAACCTGCCGCCAGGCTAGCGGAAATCCGTTCCGAACAGGGTTTCAAAACCGCAGTAGTTTTTGTCCAGGACATTTACGACGAGTACGGGTTTGGACGAAAATCGGATATCGCAGTCAGGACTTTCCTGGAAGATGCGTCGGCGAAGTGGTCAAAATCGCCGAGGTACGTGATCCTGTTTGGCGACTCGAGTTATGACATGCGGAATTCGCAGGGGCAGGTGGACCGCGACCTCGTCCCGACCCGGCTATTCGATTCGACTAATTTGGAAACAGCCAGCGACGCTTGGTTTGTCGATTTTGACGGTGACGGTATCGAGGATATTCCAGTGGGGCGTCTGCCGGCCGGAAACCTTGAAGAGGCTCACGCGGTGATCGCCAAACTCGAGCGATATGACCGTCAGAGCGACCGGAAGAACCGTACCAACCTTCTGGTAGCGGACCGGGGGTTTGAGGGCTTAAACCAGCAACTCGGGACCCTGCTTCCGGCGGGTGTTAAAGCGGTCAGGTTGAATCGTTCAACGTCTTCCGATCCCGTACTCCACGATCGCATTATCGACGGAATAAACAATAATGCGATGGTCGTAACCTATTCCGGTCACGGGTCGGCAAAAATCTGGGCGAGCAGCCGCGTTTTCAATTCAAACGACGCTGCGAGTCTCGAAAACAGCAGGCTCTCGTTCTTTATGGTGCTCTCGTGTCTCAACGGATTTACCCACAACATGGGATCGAACAGTATCGGCGAAGACCTGTTTATGTCGGGAAACGGAGCCTTTGCCGTCTGGGCCTCGTCCGGGTCGACCTACACGAACAACCAGATAAGCATGGGTGAAACGGTCACGCGCAGGATGTTCGGCGGCGTGACACGAATCGGCGACCTGACACGCGAGGCGAAGCTTTCGACCGACGACCGTGATGCCCGTATGACATGGCAACTTATCGGCGATCCCACGACTGTGATCAGGTAATCCCCCGCGGGTCCGCGATCAGAGTTAAGATCGTCATTACAAGGAACGGAAGCTGCCCGAAGCTTTCGTTCCTTTTTTTTCTTGAGGGAGAGAAAACGGGTGCAGCGGCCAAAAGGGTCCCCGATACCTGTTCTTCTTTTCAAACAAGATTCCTGTTGATAGAATCACCGTGTTATGTCAAAAAACAAGGATTTTCGATTTTCGGGCGCAGTAGATCACCTGGCGGTGAAATGTGAAAACCTGGAACGCGATATCGAGGAATACAAGCGGCTTGGGTTCTCGGTCGAATCTCATTTCGAGGATTGGGCGATGATGCGCGATTCGCATGGATTCGGGATCGCGCTGCTTCCACCGGGCTCGAAACACCCCCCTCACATCGCGATGCGGGTCGATACGATGGCAGAACTCGAAGCTGCCGCCGAAAAAGAAGGCCGTCCTGTAAAACGACATCGCGATGGGACTTACAGCTTTTACACAAAAGGCGTAAGCGGCCAGATCATGGAACTGATCTGGTTCCCCGACTGAATGCTGAGGTCTAAATCCACTCTTCTCGTCTTTTGGCAACCTCTGGGTATTTCACATCGATAGTCGAAATGGATGTTGAATGTTCGCGCCTTTGGCGCTTTGGACATCGAAACTGGCGTCCGAAAATTGCAACTTTGCATCCTCGTTCCTAATCTGGACTTTTTGCAACGGGCTCGTTAGTCAGTACCGAGTGCGGTTTGTCTGCAGGCTCCCCCAGCCTGCTTTGTGCGAAGCGGGATTAACTCCGGCAGTTTCCGAGAATCGTAATCGGTCTTAAAGATCAAGCGTTCGATACTTGGACTCACAACGCCTATGCCAACGTCTATGAACTCGGTTATCTCAGCAAAAGCGCGGCTGGCGGCTTTGATTGTTTCTACGGCCCTTTGGAAGGAAATTTACTGAGATTGCGTTCGAGAAAAGACAAAGACGGAAACTACCGTGAAGTCGTTGTCGTTTCGAAAACCTATCACGACGGTCAACACAGATCGTTGAGGTGACAAAGGGTAAACCGTATGCCCGGGTCGCAAACGAATACATTCAGCTGGTTAAAAATAGTCGCGCCTTGCCGGGGGCGTTTCGGATCGTTATTGCTTTTGGTTTTTCTTGCTCCGGCAAAAGATAGAATCTTGTTGACGGCGAAAGTTTCCTTTGCTACATTCCGAGACATTCAAAAAATTCTTGGTTGACATGGAGAGAAAATGTCTAAGAAAAATAGGGGTCAGGATATCGGTGTCAGAACTTTGCCACGAGCGAGGACAGAAAATATCGTCGTACAGGAATACGGCAGTGACGTCCTTGTATACGATTTGGCAACGGATAAGGCCCACCATCTAAATTCAACTGTTACAGCGGTTTGGAGGAAATGCGATGGAAAGACATTGTTTGAGGAAATGGCTCAGAGCCTTGAAAGTTCCCTCAAGACAAAAATAGATCCAGATTTTGTATGGATGGCCCTGGACGAATTGGACAAAGCCGGACTGTTGGGAGAAAAGATCGCGGCAGATACGGGGCCGGTTTTATCAAGAAGAAAAGTTCTGGTGCGGTATGCTCCGTTGGCAGCGGCTTTGCCGGTTGTAATGTCTTTGGTTGCGCCGCCCGCAGCCTTTGCTCAGAGCTGCGTCGCAATGGGTGATCCCTGTATGGTCAATCTTCCACCGGATTGCTGCCCGGGACTGTTCTGTGAAGGAGGCTCATGTATATAGATGCCGCTCTGACGTCTTGCACCCTACAAGACTCGTTGCGTTCAGTTTCAATACCTCCCGGAAACTGAGAGTCATTTGATGGTTACTTTAGATGCCAACAGCTGAGTTTTTTAGCCAATTTGGAATAGTAGCGTTCAAGGATTTTCTTGATAGCAGTTTATGCACTGAACTGTGTGACGCTATCCGGGATTCATCAAGGCAAAAAGGGATGATCCGCAATTTGGATAGTGCCGAAGACATAGTTGATGAGCAGATAAAAAAGCGAAGCGAAGTCAGCAAACCTAAAAACGAACTGGTCGAGAGAGTCACCGGCAAACTCAACAAACTGCGTCCGTTATTGGAAAAATCCTACAATTTGAAACTAACGGGCGTACAGCCGCCAAAGTTTTGTCTCTACGAAACAGGCGATTACTACCGTTTCCATATTGACGCAGGAGAATACAAGAATATCGGAGAATACGCGACTCCCAGAAAGGTCTCGGCGATCGTCTTTCTAAACGAAGAATCCCAGGTGCCTATGGAAGGCAAATACAGCGGCGGGAATCTTACTTTTTATGGGCTGATGCAAAAAGAAGCTTTTTCGAAATTCGGACTTCCGCTTGTGGGCGAGGAGGGGATGCTGATCACGTTTCCTCCAAATCTCGGGCATGAAGTAACCGAAGTGACGTCCGGAGAACGATACACGATTGCGACATGGTTCGTTTAGCAGGCGGTCACTTTCGAAACTTCATAACGACCTTTCGCACCGAACCCGCGTCGTAGGAGTATGTCGCGAGGTATCTCGAGCGCGATCTGTAACCAACGGCAAACTCGACTATTCCCTCAAAAGACCAAAGCATCCTGATGCCCTTTATCGCGGTTTGCGGCAAACGATAACGCTCCGGTATTTCGCACATCCAGTAGACCGATCTAAAGGCTATGCTTTTGTGTTTTCCGCCTGGTATTTCGTATGTCTCTTCCCCTGAATAATCGGTGAAGGGCGGCGACGCGGTTTTGACTTCAAAGTCGGGCTGGTCGCCGTCTTCCGACTTCCTGACGTCGAAAATAACATACTCATACTTCCCGGCACTCCTGTTTTTAACCCGCGTTATCGAACCCGGCTCTCTACAGGGTTCGGCGAATATAATGCCGGAAGACAGAAGGGTTATTGTGATTGGGATAAGCAATCTTGAAATGTTCATTTTCATATTTCTTTTTTCAGGCTATGCGGCTCTTTTGATGATTTATTTCAACGTCGACCGAAGACTTTGTAACAAATTACACTTATTTGCCGTAGACGTCGATTTTCGCGTGCAAAATGCCGGCATTGGTCTATAATCCTGATCAAATAAACTCCGGGAGAAAGACCATGAAAAAGTTCTTATTTTTTGGTGCGCTCATGCTTGTCACATCCCTTGCCCTTGCTTGTTCGACAGCTCCGGATAATTCGAATTCGAACACCGTGGCGTCAAACACATCGCAAAATGAGGAGCCGGGAAACAAGGCCGCCGAGGAAAGCGGCGATGAGGATTCCGGCGAAGAGTCCGCTTCGGATAGCAAAGATCATGATTCCGACTCCGGACACGATTCAGGTGCAGATGGCTCCAAACCGGGAGATGACGAGGGCGAGTCGGATGCTAACGACAAGAGATCGGGTTCTAATGACGAGGACGACGGTCTCGTTAAAAAAGCCGCTGAAGGTACCAAAGACGGTGTAAAGACCGGGGCGGAAAAGACGAGCGACTTTTCGAAAACGGCTGCGCGCAAGACCGGGAGTGCGGTCAAGCAAGGTGCAACAAAGACCGCCGAGGTTTCCGTAAAAGGGGCCAAAAAGACTGCCGGCGCGACCAAGAAGGGCGTAAAGAAAGCCGGTAGTGCGGTCAAAAAGGTCTTTTGAAAAAGCTGACCTGTAGAGGTTGTTGAGGTCCATGCGGTTGCGGCCAGTCGTAACTGTTTGCCTTGGTCGACCTCTTTAGGGCGGCTCGCGATATCCTTCTCCCTGACCCCCCTGATCATCGATCATTGCCAGCGCGAACCGTTCTAACAACCCATCCATCGGCCGTTCTTTACTCTTTCCGAAGAGGTATTTCCATTTTTTTTGCTCGTTGTCTCGCTATCGAAGGCGCTCGAAATCGTTGTTACCGCTAACCTTCCAACCGCAGCGTTCAATCCGGGTATGCAATTCTTTTGTGGACTTTTATACGGATTGCGATATGATTTCCGCAAATATAGCAATTCCAATTAAATAGATTTCGTTCACCCTTACACGCAGTATCGGTGCGGCAAACTGGCCAAACCAAAGGGTTTTGGGGAAAGATTATGCAATTTTTGACATTCCTTGGATTTACGGCGCTGGTTGCGATTATCTCGTACCTAAAGACGAGAGGAACCGATGAAGAATCATCGGACGGTTATTTCTTGGGTGGCCGTAGTCTCACGGGCGTCGTCATAGCCGGCTCACTTTTGCTCACAAATCTTTCGACCGAACAGATCGTAGGGTTAAACGGGCAGGCCTTCAAGGAAGGGATTCTGGTGATGGCGTGGGAGACCCTGGCGGCGATCGCGATGGTCGTGACGGCGGTCTTCCTGCTGCCGAGATACCTCAAAGGCGGTCTGACCACCGTTCCGCAATTCCTCGAACGCCGTTATGACAAGACCACAAAGACGATCACCTCTGCTCTGTTCCTGAGCGGCTATGTTGTCGTTTTTCTGCCGATCGTACTTTATTCGGGCGCCCTTGCGATCAACACGATGTTCGACGTACCCGAACTACTCGGCGTTTCGTCGACGACCGCGCTCTGGATTACGGTCTGGGGCATCGGCGTCATCGGTTCGATCTACGCAATTTTTGGTGGACTGAAGGCGGTTGCGGTTTCGGACACGATCAATGCTGTCGGGCTCTTGATAGGTGGGATGTTGATCCCGATCTTTGGCCTAATAGCGGTCGGGGAAGGAAATATTCTCACGGGGGTGTCGACTCTTATCTCGAGCAACCCGGAAAAGTTTAAGTCAATCGGCGGACCGGATTCGTCGATCCCGTTCGCCACCATCTTTACCGGTATGATGCTGGTGCAGTTGTTTTATTGGGGGACGAATCAGGCGATTATTCAAAGGGCGCTCGGCGCCAAGAACCTGAAAGAAGGACAGAAGGGTCTTTTGCTCGCGGCTTTTATCAAGATACTCGGGCCGATGATAGTGGTCCTGCCCGGCATCATCGCTTTTCATTTATTTGGTCAACTTGAGAACCCGGACGAAGCCTATCCGACGCTCGTGACGAGGGTCCTGCCGGCAGCATGGGTCGGGTTTTTTGCCGCTGTCCTATTCGGCGCTATCCTGAGTTCTTTTAATTCCGCCCTGAACAGCTCCGTCACGTTGTTCGGTATTGACATTTACAAGTCGCATTTCCGGCACGAGGCCGAGGAAAAAGAGGTTGTAAAAGCGGGTAAGACCTTCGGCGTGGTGCTTGCGATTCTGGCGATGTGCGTCGCACCGTTTATAGCCAACGCGCCGCAGGGGCTTTTTGGTTACCTTCAGGAAGTCAACGGTTGCTACAGTATTCCAATCCTGACGATTATTGTGGTCGGGTACCTGACAAAATACATCCCGGCGATTGCCGCCAAGATAGGAATAATCTCCGGCGTTGTGCTCTACACCATAAGTCAGTTTGTTTTGAAGCCCTATGTTGTTGGACCCGAGAACTATCCGCACTTCCTGCACGTGATGGCGATCCTGTTCGTCTTCAATGTCTCGATCATGCTGTTGATCGGACAGATATGGCCGCGTGAAGAACCCTACGAGCAGGCTTATACCGACCAGGTCGATATAGTACCGTTTAGATATTTAAAACAGGTTGGAATCGGAATAGTGGCGACGGTCGTAGGGATCTATATTTACTTTTCGTAACCGGACCAGGGCGTCAGCGGGCAAAACGGCGCCCCGCGCCGCTCATGTTCAATCGAGCGGATGTTTTGATTCCGACACCCTCACCGTTTGCATGCTCCGGGCTGCCAAATGTCAAAAAGTCTGGGTCTGGTTAGTCCTCATTAATGGCCGCAAAGAAGTCGTATTGGGAAAAGACTTTGAAGGGAATTCTGGGGCGTTTATTGGGGTTGCTTTCGGACGTTCCGGGCGGGTAGAAATTCTCGACGAAATCGCTTGCCGCAACCCGGAATCCAACGTCGCGACCTAACCGTTCGCTGAGATGCCATTTGTGGTCGAGCACTCTTTCCCAAACGGATTTGGCTTCCTGTCTCGAGAATCTTCTCCCGGAGTAGGCTGCCAGATGTTTCTGTTCCGCGGTGGAAAATGGTGCCATCATCTTCGATCCTATATAAGAAATAGATCTGCTTAAAGTCATTAAAAAAAATACCTCCGTATAAACGAAAAACAGAAGAAGACTGAAAATGAAAGTCCTTTGATCCTGTTACTCGGTATCAGTATAGTCATTGGAATTCTCGAATTCCAACGCTTTATTTTAATGACAGACGTGAGCCAGATTAATACCTGTAAAGTATTGAAAGTAGGAGTGTTAGAAAGAGCGAATGGACCCCGGAGCCGCGGGTGCCAAAGAGTCAGCCAAGGAAAATTGTTAAGCAAATGAATCTGCCGCGACCCGCTCAAGCCGGGCAGCCGTAAGTAACAAGTCCGAATAAACCAGAGACCACGCATTCATGATTCCTGCATTTCAGTAATTGACGGGGTTCAAATGTACTATCAATCAGCAATCCTCTTTTCCCTCCAACCTCCACGAAAACGATTGACATCGGTTGATTGAACGCTATTTGTTCGTGAATTTTCTTGGTTGATTATCGAACTTCCTGATATTATGCGTTCAAATGGCAAAGTTCGCTTTCAATTTGAACGGCAAGAAAGTTTCCGTCGAGGCGGATCCCGATACTCCCTTGTTATGGGTGCTTAGAGAAAAATTGGGACTGACCGGTCCCAAATACAGTTGCGGTATAGCGGTTTGCGGAGCTTGTGCAGTGCACGTCAATGGAGAGGCCGCGCCGTCATGTAATACGCCGATCATGTTGATCGAAGGCCGCAACGTGACGACCATCGAGGGATTGTCGGAAGACGGTTCGCACCCACTGCAGGAAGCATGGATCGAAGAGCAGGTTCCGCAGTGCGGTTATTGCCAATCGGGCATGATCATGTTTGCCGCGTCATTGTTGAACAAGAACAAAAAGCCGAACCGTGAAGAGATAGCGGAAGGAATGAACAGAGTCGTCTGCAGGTGCGGTACTTACCTACGGGTCAGAAAGGCGATTGAAAAGGTCATCGCGGATAACGAATAGTGGAAACCGAATCAAAAGAAAAAACGAATGCTTTGATCTCGCGCCGAAATTTTCTAAAAGCGGGTGGGGGCGTTGCCTTTGCGGTGGCGGCCTACGCGCTGTTGCCTGAACTTCCTGTCGCTGACGGTAACGCTCCGGGTAAAGGCGAGCTGGTCGAACAAAAGATATTCGCGTGGGTACATCTTCGAACCGACGGAAGAATAACTATCTACAACCCTGCCGCCGAAATGGGTCAGGGGTCGATGACGGCGCTTCCGATCATTCTGGCGGAGGAAATGGATGCGGATTGGTCGCGGGTGAGGATTGAACATTCTCCAATCGAACCTCAAGTCTATGGCCGGCCGGGATTTGGTGGAGGAGCCAGCATGATTACAGTCGGGAGCCGTGCCGTAAGCGGATACTTTGACGGTTTGCGAATCGCCGGCGCCCAGGTTCGTCAAATGCTCTTGTCGAATGTTGCAGGCAAGTGGAAGGTGCCCGTTGCGGAGCTTACTACCGAACCGAGTGTGGTGGTCCACAAGGCGAGTAATCGAAAAATCTCTTACGGCGATATTGCGGAATTCATGGAGATCCCAGAATCCTCTCCTTCCGTTTCCCTGGATCAGCTCAAAGATCCGAAAGATTTTCGTTTAATCGGCAATGAAAACGTGCCCAGATTTGATATTCCCGCAAAAACCAACGGAAGTGCGCAATATTCGATCGATGTTCGGTTGCCGAATATGGTGTACGGGGTGATTACGCGTTCGCCGGTTTACGGTTCAAAACCGCGACTGCTCAACGAAAAAATGATCCGGTCGACCGCCGGGATTCTGGATGTTGTGGTTTTGGAACATGGTATCGGGCTAATCGCGGAGACGATAGAAATTGCGCTTAAGGCCAAAGATAAACTTGTAATTGACTGGAGCGAAGGAGCCAAGGCCGAAACTCACAATAGTGAAATGGCACCTGAAGAATACGAGAGAATTGCGGTTGACCGGAACGCCCGTGGATCAAGTATTGAGAGCACCGGAAATGTGGCTTCAGCCATGAAGGCAGCCGCCAGGACGTTCTCCGCCGACTACCTCAACGACCACATCTATCACGCTCAAATGGAGCCGCTTAACGCCGTGGTTTCAGTTGCGGAAAATGGGAAGAGCGCAGAAGTCTGGGCAGGATCTCAGGCTCATGACAGTGCTCGTGCCAGTGTTGCGCAAGCGCTTGACCTCGAGATCGCGCAAGTTAAGTATAATCCGCAATACCTGGGAGGCGGGTTCGGCCGCCGTTCAACCTCTGATTACGTAGTCGAGGCAGCCGAGCTGGCAAGGGTCGTGAAGCGCCCTTTAAAGCTGATCTGGACGCGTGAGGACGATATTGCTTACGGGATGTTTCGTCCCATGTCCTTGCAGCGAATGGAAGCCGGAGTGGATAAGACGGGCAATATTACCGCCTGGAAACACACCATTGTCGGAACTGGCAGCAGGCTCTTGGCTTCGGGAGCGAGGAACGACTTTTACACATTTCCGAATCAGGAGATTGAGCTTCGCAGCGTAGATCACGGCATCCGGACAAAACACTGGCGAGGGGTCGCCCATGGTCCCAACAAGTTTGCGATCGAAGCATTTATAGACGAAATCGCGGTTGTCCAAAAGGTCGATCCGTACGAATTTCGGCGGAGACACATGAAGGAGTTCCCGCGGGCGTTGAACGTGCTTGACACCGTAGCGATGATGTCCGATTGGAAAGCTAAACCAAAACCGGGCCGTGCCAAGGGGATGGCGTTTGGTGAAAGAAGTGGTTCGCTTTGTGCGGGCGTCTGTGAGATCTCGATCATTGACGGAAAGATAAGGGTTCACCATTTTTGGGCCGCACTCGATGCCGGCATCGTCGTTCAGCCGGACAACGTCATTGCTCAAACGGAAGGCTGTATCCTCATGGGGCTGAGCAGCGTCCTTTACGAGAGTATTACCATCAGGAACGGACGAGTGATTCAATCCAACTTTGACGACTATCAGCTCTTGCGTATGAAGGATGTGCCGGACAGCATTGATATAAAGATCATTCCCTCCACGGAAAAACCGACCGGCGTTGGAGAAGCCGGGCTCCCCGTTGTGGGGGGAGCCGTCGCAAATGCTTTTGCCGCACTGACTGGCAAACGAATCAGGCATATGCCTTTTACCGCTGACAAAGTATCCCGGTTGTTGAAAGAATCTGAATAAGTACCGGAGATGAGTACGAATTCCGTTCAAGACCCCTGGCCGCCCGTCTTTTCGTGAAAATCATACCGGCGGCAGAATCGTTCGCTTCAATTTGGAAAAAGCCGCCTAAGTCGTTTTGACAAGGCGGCTTTTCGGCAGATTCTCATTGAGCAGCTTGTATTGATACTCTTAACGTCATCAAACCGTCGTGAGGGTCGCGTTCAGTCACTTTCCAAACGCCGCATATGGCCATAAACGTAAAGCGAAACAGCCTTGCAAAACAAATCGCCAAGCGCCGCTGGCTGCGCCGTTTGCCCTGGTTTGACCTGCCCGCACGTGCATTCATCGAAACGGATAATGCCCGGTTGTTTGTGGACTTGGGAGACTGGCATGGGCCTTCCTACCACTTGCTGAACTGGGGCCTCGCAAGTTATGAGCCGGACAATCTCAGGTTTTTGGAACAATGTCTGGCGCTGAATCCGGAAGGTGTTTTTTTTGACGTTGGCGCCAACATCGGCATTTTCGCGTTTCAACTGGCAAGGAAGTTTCCGGGATTGACCGTGCACGCATTTGAGCCCGATCAAACAAACGTCGATTGCCTGAATGAGACTTTCGCCCGGAACGCGTTTCCGCACGTGAACGTGCATCAGCTGGCCCTTTCTGAGAAAAAAGGCGAAGCGATATTTTACGCGGATGAAGACAATCACGGCGGTCATTCGCTGAATGAACTCGATTCTCGACGAGGGCAACCGTGTGCATCATAAAATCACCGTCCTCACCGACACGCTTGACGGTTTTATGCGGGACCACGCAGTCGATCGCCTGGACGTAATCAAGCTCGATGTCCAGCGTCATGAAGGAGAACTGCTCTCCGGGGCCCACGAGACGATCGACAGATGCCGTCCGATAGTGCTGATGGAATGCTATTTCAAGGAATTATGCGAATCCGATTCGAAGCTTCTGCGGCCGTTTCTGGAAAAGGACTATGCCGTGATCGAGCCGTCTTCTCACCGCCGGCACGAAATGACGACCGAAGCCCTGAAATCACTCGATGATGGGAAACGCTCATTCTGCGACCTCGCCTTCATTCCGGAAGAAAAGTTTCGACCGCTGGCGAAGTTGTAAATCCTTAGCCGGGATCTTAAGAATTAACCGATTCGATTGGGCCCGATAAACGTGAGCATTGTGGATCGTAGTCTGACAGACTCTAGGCCCCGACATCCCTGATGCATCGAATGGGAACCTGTCCTAGGTCCGGCTTATTCAATTAACAATCCGTTTGGCCGCGAAAAAAGCCGCCAAAGTCATTAAGACTCGGCGGCTTTTCGGTAAAAAAGTTTGGATTAGCCTGAAACTAAACCTGCCAGCAATCCACAATTTTTCGTTTAAGTGAGCTTTCTTCCACTGAAAGTCTATTTACCAGGAATTAGTTCAACATGGTAACCCGATTCCAGTTCTCCCGTTATATTTATAATTTCCTTTATAGTTTCATAGCCAAGATTCTCATTCGCTATTATTTCCAAACCGTTTTCACCGGTGATTTTCAGTAGTTCCGCCTTCAGATCATTCTTCTTGATTCGACGTTGTTTTATCGGAAAATCATAGATATCCGCTCCGTTTTGGTCAAGGGCCGATTGATCGTACTTTTCATTGATAAAATATTCTCCCGAGCCGTTTATTTCCAAGCTGTTTTTACTAATTCTCTCATAATAAAGGCTGTCTTTTATCTCTTTATCGCTTTCCGTTTTATTTACGGCTGAAATCAACAGATCAATATAGCCTTTATCACCATGGCGTCGAAAAGCCGGATAATTTGGAATTTCAGGAGGAGAAGCTGCGGAATCCTGCACCCTGACCACGAGCAAAAGCGGGTCCCGATCACCATCTAACTTCGCTAACGAACTATTTGGTATATTAATCGACCCTCCAATTGCGCCCTGAACCCTTGCGACGTTCTTTAAAGACAAATTGGAATCTATAATCAAATACACTTGATTCTTGACTATATTGGATCCTTCCGCAAATATCCCCCTGTTCTCTCTGTCCTTCTGAATTTTTCCTACTTTTTTTTGTAGTTCTGAAACATCATCTATGCTCCCGATGTTTTCATCGTTCAGCCAAATAGACACATCGTCGGTAGTATTTGCAGGACTCTTCGTGTTCTGTTCGGAGGGCAGCCCTTTATCGCCGGATAAATAGTTACAAGCAATTGCAACAAATAGAATCGGTACAAGAAAAGAGATTAATCGAATCGGATGGAAGTTTGTTCGTTTCATGACATTCTCCTGAAAAAGAAAAGGAGGTGTGTAAACGCAACGTAATTGTAATGCGTAAGATCAAAATACGGAAACCTGCATATTTGTATCAGGCGAAGTGATTCTCAAATCTTATTAAAGCGCAATACAAAATCTGTAAAAATAAAAAAGCCGCCACAGCCATCTCTGGTCTGGCGGCTTTTCGGTAGACTGTTTGGATTAGCCTGAATACTAGCCCTCTACAATCCATTATGTTTCGTAGAGGTTAGGCTTCAGCCACCTCACTGGAATCATTTAACATATTTTTAGATCACCTCCTTCTTCAGTGTTTATGAAAGTTAAACTTAAAACGCGGTGCCTGGTCAAATTACAAATGCTTCGCGGGCATGTAGATATCGATCCCGTCCGGGACCTCCCATGCGTTTGCGGCTAGCTCCGGGCTGATCTCCGAGGAAAAAAGCCGGATCGTGTCCATATGGAGCATCTCGCGAAATACGAATACGTGAAAATCCTGGGTAATCCAGTTCCAGTCCACCTCCGAATATCGGCTGCGCGACACGTACTTCGGAAAATGGAGGTTCATGTAATCGTTGATATCTTCCAAAAACAGGCTCCGCAGTTCGAATTCTTTTAATGTCTCTTTGGTGATAAGGAAACGCTCCTGAGATCGAAAAAAGTAGTCCCATGGGGCTTCTTCGTATATCAGCAACCGCTCGTCGAAAAGATGCGACATGGAGTGCTTCAGATGGACCGAGGTGACCGGTACGAACTTATCCGGCAGAAGTGTCCCGAGCCAACCGCTCAGCGCGTGGTAGGTAAGGTTTCGCCCAAGAAAATCCGCTTCTTCGTAAGTATCCTGTTTTTCGAGCCTTTTGAAGAGCTGGACATCGTCCATCGTGATCGCTTCGGTGTATTTCGGGTTTCCGCTGCCTTTTAAAAACTGTATTCCCTCCACTTTGGAGGCCGAATCGTTGAAATAGAAGTTCTTTTCCTGGATCCGCCGGCAAAGTTCAAAAATCGTCGAGAGCGATTGAAACGAGAGGTGTACGCGGCTTGAAAGGAAGTTGGCGAAGTAAAATTTATGGAGCTGCTGCCTGCGCCAACGCGTGCTCAGGCACTCGTACTTGTATTTGACGAGACAATCAAGAAATTTTCTTCGATTAATTTGCGGCATCTCGAGACTTTGGTTCGCGGAATTTGAATGGGAGAGACAAGGACACACGCCCAGCGGGGAACGAATACCTCATACGCCTTCAATTTTACCATTTTCGAATCCACACGGGAAAGGTTTTCTTACCAAATGGAGTCGTTCCGACGGTTTGAAAGGGTTGAAACCGTCCGCAATCGTAATGCGATTGACACACTTCACGCCTGATCCTGTGCGAAGGCAATATCCGGCTTTGTTTCCGAAACGGCACAGCCGCTTTTCGACAGATCCACAATAAAAAAAGCCGGGGACATGAAATCGGCGAGTTATTCGGTTATTATTTTGCAGTATGAAAGAACTTTATCCCGAAATCGAGCCCTTTGACTCGGGCATGCTTGAAGTCTCCGATATTCACACGATCTATTACGAGCGCTGTGGTAATCCGGACGGCATACCGGTCGTTTTTCTGCATGGCGGCCCGGGTGGCGGCCTGATACCGATGTACCGCAGGTTCTTTGACCCCGCGGCCTACCATATAGTTCTCTTCGACCAGCGCGGTTCGGGTAAATCGACCCCTCACGCCGAACTCGAGGAAAACACGACCTGGGACCTCGTAAAGGACATCGAAACGCTCCGCGAGAAATTCGGGATCGAAAGCTGGTATGTTTTTGGCGGCTCCTGGGGCAGCACGCTCAGCCTGACCTATGCGCAGACCCATCCCGGGAAGGCCCGCGGACTAATCCTGCGCGGGATCTTCCTGACGAGGCCGAAAGAGCTGAAGTGGTTTTACCAATACGGCGCGTCCGAAATTTATCCGGATTATTGGGAGCGGTACCGCGATGAAATCCCGGAGGCGGAACGGGGCGATATGATGAAGGCATATTACAAACGCCTCACCAGCGACGACGAAGAGACAAGGATATCGGCGGCGCGTGCATGGAGCGTTTGGGAGGGCTCGACATCGAAGCTCTATCCCGACAAGGACCTGATGGACCATTGGGAGGACCCGAACGAGGCGCTCGCACTGGCGCGAATCGAATGTCACTACTTTATGAACAACTCGTTTTTCCCGACCGAGAATTATCTGATCGAGAATGTGGACAAGATACGCCACATCCCGACGGTTATCGTCCAGGGAAGATACGATGTCGTCTGCCCGGCCGTTTCGGCGTGGGAACTGCATACGGCCTTTCCGGAATCCGAACTCCATATCATTCCGGACGCCGGTCACTCGATTTCAGAAAAGGGAATTACATCGGCGCTGGCTGAGGCGACCGACCGGTTCAGGGACAAGGAGAACGGATAATGCCGGTATTAAAGATAGTTGGTTACGAAACGGGAAAGAAGAAGTTTGAGCTTCGCGAGATACTCGTCGACCGGCTCGGGCTGGAAGGAAAGGAAGCCGAAAAGATGCGCGACGCCATCGTCGACGGCCGCGCCGTTACACTCAACATCGACGACGAAGAAGTCGCCGTCGGGCTCGGCCAGGAACTGGTCGAAGCCGGCGCGAAGGTGGAACTCACCACCTAGTGAGTTCAGGATTCAGGATTCAGGATTCAGGATTCTGGATTCAGGATTCTGGATTCAGGATTCAGGATTCAGGATTCTGGATTCAGGATTCTGGATTCAGGATTCAGGATTCAGGATTCAGGATTCTGGATTCAGGATTCAGGATTCAGGATTCAGGATTCAGGATTCTGGATTCAGGGTTGCGCCTTATCCGGGATTTGAATCATGCCGCGAGTACCTTTGCTGAATCAGCAGTTGCAGGAGGTAATCAGCCCAAGATCCGTATTTCGTACCAAAACATTTACCATTTGAGCTGTTTGGCTGTATTATCGTCCTTTACGGGCGCGTGGGCGTCTAATTCATTTCAATACGAGGAAAGAAAAAATGTTTAGTGGTTGGGAAATAGTGTTGGTGGTTGCTGTCCTCTTCCTTTTGTTCGGCGCTAGCCGTTTGCCAAAGTTGGCGAAATCGCTGGGCCAAAGCCGGAGAGCGTTTAAGGAAGGACTCGAGGAAATGGAAAACGAGTTGAAGGACGACGGCGAACCGAAGGCGATCGACGGCGCGACGGAAAAAGAAGCCTAACTCCGTAAGGAGTCAGGAGTCAGGATTCAGGATTCAGGATTCAGAACCTGAACTCTAAACTTTGAACACTGAACTCTGAACTCTGAACTCTGAACTCTGAGCTCTGAGCTCTGAACTCTGAACCAGTTCTTAGTGTTTTCCTTCGACAATCGCCGATTTCACGGTAAACCTGAACGAGAGCCCGGCGCTCTCCTCATCGATCTTCCGGGCGAGCTTTTCGATAACCCTCTCCATCTCTCCTTCGTCCAGAAACGATAACCATTTCGGAAAAAAGAAACCCTTCAGCAGGAGCGACGCGGCGAATTCCTTCCCCGTCTCAAAATCAAAATTAAACACCTTCTGGTGAGTCCTGACTCCCCGCAGGGCGAGGTCCCGGAGCATGCCCTCTACGTCCTCGATGGTTGCCTGACCCGTGATCAGTTCCGCGATCTGCTCGTCCTTCCCCTCGATCCCGAGTTCGAAAAGCACTTCCCAAAGATAAGAAAAAATCTCGCCAAAGCTGCCGAATGTCGGT
>JAOTWT010000320.1 GCA_029862725.1 Acidobacteriota bacterium
CCGGCGCTGCGGCGCTTCATACCGTCATGCAACACACCCGCCGCGGAAGCCGTGTAAACCGAATTGTAGTTCAAAGAGATGTTGATGAGTTTGACAGCTTTTTTCGAGACACCCCTCGAGCGCAGAGCCTCGGCTAGCGATACGCGGTCAAGCTCGGCCAGGGTTGTCTTACCTTCCCGGATCTCGTTATTGATCAGCCGAAGATATTTTCCCAGCAGGGTCGGAGGAAGCATTTGTGCTTCATCTCCTTTTAATCCATAGGGATGCTTCGTTATAACGTCCCCTTTTCGAAAAAACCGGCCCTTCATATAAGCGTTCCTGCCGATCCCATCCTGGATATCGGAAACGCTTCCGCCGGTTTCGGCCTCTGCACGCAACTCGGAATACCCGATCCCAAACTCGTCGGCGTAACCCAGAAAACGCTTGTAATCGTCGCCGATCAGTTCGCCGCCGGTTTCCGTAATCAAACCGTCGTCGAACGGGGTACGGAGAGTAAAAACCCTGCCGCCGACACGGTCCCGCGCCTCGACAACGGTAACCTCAAAACCATTCTTGGCAAGCTGATACGCGGCCGAGAGCCCGGCAAGTCCCGCGCCAAGCACGGTGACGGACATCTTACGGTTTGCCCGGACCCGTCCCGCCGACAATGCGAAAAGTCCCGATGCGGCAATAAATTCGCGTCTTGATAATTTCATATCTCAGCTTTGATTATATTGCAAAAGACGCCTGTGTTTAATCGTGGCGGCACAAAAATCGAGCCGCCGGAGTCGATTCGTAAGGCGATGGAAAAATAACATGTTAAGTGATATAAGAACTTAGACTTCTGGCAGATGTAGCAAATGGACAATCAAAACACCGGTAGATTCCGTTTCCTAATCAAACAATTTCGCCGTTGGAATGAGTTCCGGGCGTGGTTTGCATCGGCGTTGGACGCCGACATTGAACGGAAGACCACCCTTTACATCGATCTCTCCAAGTCCGCGACACTCAAGGACCTTGTTTATTGGCTGCAGATTCTTTTTTCGGCAGGTATTGCGACACTCGGGCTGGTGCAAAACAGTTCCGCCGTGATTATCGGCGCGATGCTCATATCTCCTTTGATGGCCCCGATTCTCTCGGCGGGCCTCGCGCTTGCCGCCGGCGACATTACACTCGGCGCGCGGGCCGTGGCCAATTTGTTTCTCAGCTCGCTCCTTGGACTCGGCTTTGCCTTTATTCTGGTCGGGCTGCTTCCGTATAACGATCAGACTGCCGAGATCATGGCGCGGACCAAACCAAACACTCTTGATCTTGTAATTGCTCTGTTTTCTGGAGCGATCGGCGCGATTGCGACATGCCGTGAGACAAAGGGTGTCGTCACATCGATCCCGGGTGTCGCCATCGCGGTGGCATTGATGCCGCCGTTATGCGTGATCGGATTCGGTCTTGGTGTGGGGGGGCAGACCGGCTGGAATATCGCTTTTGGAGGCGGGTTGTTATATCTCACAAACCTCGTCGCGATAACGTTTATGGCGATGCTGGTCTTTGTTTTGCTGCGGATTGACCGTAAGAAAGTGAGGGACGCGGTCCGTGTCTGGCGTGAGAGCGACAGCGAGAGCCAGTGGTGGCTGAGCCAATTAAACCGGATTCCGAGACTCGAAAAAGCGCGGCAGGTCAGGAGTTTTACGTTGCGCCTGTCGATGATCCTGATCCCGATGATAATCATCTATGTTCCGCTCAGCCAGTCGTTTACGAAGGTGCGATTGGATTTTCAGCAAAAGCAGTATGAAAATCGGATTCGCGACAAGGCGGAGGAATACTGGAACGACGCGATTGCGGATCGCCCTTTTACCGATTTGGATGAGTTAAGGGTTTCTGAAAAGGGAGAAAGACTAGAGGTCTATATAAGGGCCTTCAGCAACTCCGCTTTTTCACAGGAAGAACGTCTAAAATACCTCAATCGTCTCGCCGGAGTGCTGGACAGAAAACCGGAATCGATCGATCTCCAGGTGGTGATGATCCCGACAGCCGAACGGGCTGCGGCCAATCCCGTCCTACAAACGACTCCGACTCCGCTTAATCTGACGGAGGTCGGGGCCATTTTTCTCCAACGATATAAAGACGCACTGACTGGTTTTCAGCTAACGACCCCAGCCGAATTGATCGATTACAACATTGTTACGAGTTCGACCGGTCAAACTTCGTTGACTATGTATTATCTTAGTGGGCGCGATATAGAACAGGATGGAAAAGTGGCTCTGGAGAACAGCGCGAGGAGACTTTTGAATTCGCCGGATATCGCATTATCCCTATCCCGTGTTTCCTCGGACAGGGTCGCTCTCCCATTTGAGCGAGACGGGTCATCCTTCGATTCGAACGGCGAAGAGATCAACGATCTTGTTTCAAATCTCCGCGCGCACCCAAATTTAAGCGTTCGAGTAATGCTCGCCAAGGCGCCTGGCAATGCGACCCTGCTCGAAGAGAGGAGGTCCGCGCTGAGCGATTTTCTGTTTGTTCAGAATGCGCTTGCCCGTGACCGTGTGGTATTTACGGAAACCGATGAGACGGAAGTCAGCAACACGATGCAACTCTTTCTCAAATAACATGAACAACCGGGCGAAAGTCCATATTCAAAATTTGAAATAAAACGACGACTAGGAATAAATTATGAGTGCAGAACAGCAGGGACAGAAATTTTTGGCCAGTGTCGAACATTATTTTGACAAGGCCGCCGCGTTGACCGATCATCCCTCCGGTCTTCTTAATCAAATTAAGCACTGCAATAGTGTCTATTCATTTACATACCCGATAAGGAAAGGCGACGGATTCGAGACGATCAGAGGGTGGCGGGCCGAACACAGTCATCACAAACTACCCGTTAAAGGAGGGATCAGGTATTCGATCGAGGCTAGCGAGGACGAGGTCGTAGCGCTGGCGACCCTGATGACCTACAAATGCGCGATCGTCGATGTCCCGTTTGGCGGCGCCAAAGGCGCGGTCAAGATCGACCCTAAGAATTATACCGAGGAAGAACTCCAGAGGATCACGCGTCGTTACACGACCGAACTGATCAAGAAGAACTTTATCGGGCCGGCGGTCGATGTGCCCGCACCCGATTATGGAACCGGCGCGAAGGAAATGGCGTGGATCGCCGATACCTATATTGCCTTCCATGGCGAACAGATTGACGCTCTTGGATGCGTCACTGGAAAATCGGTCGCACAAGGCGGCATCCGCGGGCGGACCGAAGCGACCGGGCTTGGAGTCTTCTACGGTCTGCGCGAGGCCTGCGACAGCGAAGAGGACATGAAGCGGCTTGGCCTCACGCGCGGTATCGAAGGAAAGCGTGTCGTCGTTCAGGGTCTTGGGAACGTAGGATATTATGCCGCGAAGTTTTGCCAGGAAGGCGGCGCTGTACTCGTCGGATTCTCCGAATTCGAGGGAGCTATATCCGACACCAACGGAATCGATCTCGAAAAGCTGATGGCCCACCGTCGGGACACCGGTTCGATACTCAACTTTCCCGGCGCCACCAATCTCGCAAAACGCGAGGACGGTCTCGAGCTGGAATGCGACATACTCATCCCGGCGGCACTCGAGAATCAGATCACGCGCGAGAATGCGGGCCGTATCAAGGCGAAGGTAATCGGCGAAGCGGCAAACGGCCCGATCACCGCACAGGCCGAGGACGTGCTCGAGAAGATGGGGATCTTGGTCGTGCCCGATGTCTACATAAACGCCGGCGGGGTTACCGTTTCGTATTTCGAATGGCTAAAGAATCTCTCGCACGTAAGGTTTGGCCGAATGGGTAAGAGATTCGAGCAGGGCGCGTACGAGCGGATCCTGGATGTGATTTCGAGAAAGACAGGTCATGAAGTCTCGCGATCGGAATACGAACACATCGCACGCGGCGCAGATGAAAAAGACTTGGTTTATTCGGGCCTCGAGGAGACGATGATCACCTCTTATCAGCAGATTAGAGAGATTTGGAAGAGCAAAAAAGGTGTGCCGAATTTACGAACGGCTGCATTTATCAACTCAATTGACAAAATCGCCTTGTGTTACCTTGAATTGGGCATTTTCCCCTAAATACCAAAGGATTAACATATCGCGGAATATCTATGCGGGCGGCTCAGGTACCGCCTGCACGTCTTTTAAAGTTCGAGGATCTTGTCGGGTTTGGGCATTTCCTGGAACTGAACGGCCTTTATGTATTTTCGGCCCTCAAGCAAGGCGCGGCAGAGCCTGTGACCGCCGTCCATGAGAGAGCCGTCGTCATTCAGAATTACAGGAATTTCAAGATCTGCGTTCATGATCCGCGTGGTGTGGCCCGTCACCTCGCGAAGAGTCGGACTTTTTTCCGGACCAAACCAGCAGTCGATATCGAGTTCAGCGAATGTCTCCGTTTCGCGTTCAAACGGCT
>JAOTWT010000043.1 GCA_029862725.1 Acidobacteriota bacterium
TTGTAAATGACTGCCGTACCTGAAGCGAGCCCCCACGCAGATAAGCAACCATAACCCGCGAGTCTTCAGGAAGCTGTCTGATGAATCTTCTTATGTCATCGAGGTTCAGATTGACGTCGCTCGAGAGGTCGTCCTGTATCAGCACCGCAAGAGCGAGCGGCTGATTGCTGACACTTCTTATCGAAAGCACTTCCTGATCGTCTTTTGCTTCTTCAACCGACAACCGGCCAGCCTGCACGACTTCTTCAAGTTCACCCTTTTTCAATTCCTGCTCCGTAAAAATCGAAATCGGTATGGTCATCAGTCTGACGTCTTCGTCAGGCAATGGATCCTGCCCGTACGCAAAAGCGGATACCGCAATTATGACGGCGAAGGCCAATACCACGGATACTCTCAGTTCTTTCGGAAGCATAACGTTTTACCAGTCAGAGCTTGTCCTACCAGGGATAATATCACTAAATACAAATGACCTTTGACTCTGATGCACCGAGTTTGAATAAAGGTTGTAGAATCTGTAGAGTTATTCCGAAGATGACCCAAGAAATCACGCGTTACGAGGTTACATCAGCCGACCTTAGAAAAGACAAACTGCTCAAGATCGGTGGGTATTCATTGCCGCTCGCGTCCGCCGCTATCGGCGGGTTGATATTTTTTATCCCGTTTCTGTTCTCATCGACAATAGCGCTTTCGGGTATGTTTCTGATTCTCTCGGTCATCGGTTTCGGCGTCGGTTTATTGCTCGGCGCCGCCGGATCCGCGGCAACATTCCTCTACCGCAACCGCTGGCTCGCCAAAATTCGCGACCGGGTCGCAATCGACGGAATCCGTGCGGGTGAAGTGAAGTGGTTCTGGAATGAGATGAAGGGTGAGGAAAAGCGTGCCCTGAAGGAAATCGAGTCGAAAAACCTGATGCTTGCCGATGCGTATCAGGAAACCCTCGCCTCTCGTCTGACCGCCACCCGAATCATCAAATCGACAAACCGCGAGTTGCTGCTTGCAAGGAGACGCAAAAACAAGCTCAGGTATTTAAAAAGCGAACGTCTTGAAGACTTCAAATCCGAGATTGACAAAGATATCGAAAATCTTGCGAACATTAAAAAGGAGGCCTCCGAGATGCAGGTTGAAGCTGAATCCCGTCTCCAGATGATCGAGGCTGCCTCACGCCGCGGGGCCGAGTTGGCCGGTAACGAAATTGCCCTTAGAAAGCTCTCGGCGCGAACCGAGGAGCTGCCATTGGCTCTCGAGGCGGCAAGGATGGAAGAAGAAATCCGGCGCGAGCTGGAAGCGGAGACCAAAGAAATTCTCGACGAAGAGTTTTCCGGCTGAACTATGCCAACTCGCGGCGGATTCGCTTGATCGAGATTGCCTTCCCGGTTTCCGCATCAACCTCTACTACCACAAAACAGATCCACACCGATCCCTTGGAATGCGCCGCTCTCTTGGCGGGAAACTTGGTGAATCTCTCAAGAACATCTTCCTTCTTCATCCCGATTACGCCCGCGTAGCTGCCTGTCATGCCGACGTCGGTGACATAGGCGGTACCATTTTCGAGAATTCGTTCATCGGCAGTCGGCACATGGGTATGCGTGCCGAAGACAACGGATACCTTTCCATCCAGAAACCAGCCCATTGCATATTTTTCGGATGTCGCTTCGCAGTGCATATCAACAATGCGGATCCTGAAGTCGTCGGGCACCGAGCGGACCAGTTCGCCGGCGGTACGAAACGGATCATCAGTGTTTGGAGCCATAAACACCCGACCAAGAACATTGATCGCGGCGATCTTAAAGCCTTTTATTTCGCCCGTAAAAATACCCTCGCCGGGTGTCCCCGGCGGATAATTGGCGGGCCTCAGCAATCGTCTATTCGATTTGAGATAGGGAATTACCTCTTTCTTGTCGAAGATATGGTTTCCCGAGGTCATCAGGTCGATGCCGCAGCCGAAAAGCTCGTCGGCGGTCTCCGGTGTGATCGAGAATCCGCCGGCTACGTTTTCCGCGTTCATAAGGGCAATATCCGCCCCGAATTCTTCTTTTAGCGCTCCCAGGTGGTTCAGGACCGCTTTTCGTCCGGAACGCGCCACAACATCGCCAATAATCAGGATTTTCATAACAAAAAAAAATCTAATGTCCGAAATTCCGTATTTACGAAAAGGCCATTAGATAAAAAATGGAGGCGATGGATTACCGATTAGCCGTGTAAGAGCAAATGAATTGAACCTGTTCTAAACAGGTGGGTGGCCTTCTGCCCGAAAGCATCGAAGCTGCGTCCTATGGCATTCTTTAACCTCGAAAGATTGCACCGGACAGCAGCATTGGCCTCCCGTATCTTCAAATGTTGGCTCAATATGAATATTGTCTTATCACAAACTTCTCAGAAGTTCTTCGCCATCTCCGAGTGTAGCACAGGCAAAGGCGGACAAAAAGAAAATAGATCCGCTTCACCCTTGCCGGATTTCAGCGGACCGCTGAGCGCGTCAGTTGAATTTTATTGTTCAGTCTCGAATTCCTGAGGGGCGTTTTCTTTCTGCTTCATAAAGCGATCCAGCATTTCCGCGCATTCTGCGCTTCGAGAGGCCAGAAGCGCATCGTTCTTTTCGAGCTCATTCTGCAACCGCTGATACTCGTCGGCAATATGGAGCGCGGCGAGGATCGCGACTTTGAGGGAATCCACAGTCAGGGTTCCTGATGAGATCTCACGCATTTTTCCATCGACGAACTCAGCCAGCCCAAGGATGTAATCGTTGTCTCCATCCGAACGGATATTGTAGGTCTGGTTGTAGATCTCAACCCGAATCGATTGCGAAGAACCTTCGGTTTTTTCCTTTCCCACCGCCATTTAGCCTCCTCTCAGGACTTCTGATACTTCCGGCTCGATTACCGTGATGGCATCGAGCATCGCCTCGATCTTTAACTGGATCGCATCCCGCTCGCTCATTAAATCCTGGATTTTTTCTTCAAGGCGCCCTTTTTCCTCGCTCAATTCGACCGTTTCGCGTCGAATCGAAAGCATCTCGTCCTCGAGCCGTTCTTTTTCTTCACGCATCTTTTTCGCGAATTCGATCGTGAGGTAAATCTTGTCCTCAAGATGCGAAAATTTATCCATCCCTGCCAAGCCGTTCATCTGTTTCTCCATAAATGCGCAATAAGGGGCTAAATACCCGAAGATTATAGTTTGTTTAGGTCAAACTTCAAACATCTGTCGTTCGATATCATCTGAACCTCGCACTGAATGTCGATTCGAGAGAAGATAAAACTTCAGAATGCACCTGATCGACCTCTTTATCGGTCAGTGTCCTTTCCGGCGACCTGTACTCGAACCTAATCGTGACGGAACGTTCTCCTTCCTCCACACCCTCTCCCGTATAGGTGTCCACATATGTGGCCTTTTCAAAATTCTCAAACCCTGCGGAGGAAACCACTTCAAGGATCTTGCTGAGGCTTATATTTTCCGTTACGACCAGCGAAACGTCCCGAACCACCGAAGGATACACATCGAGAGGTTTATAAACCGCTACCGACTCGGGCTCTTCAAGGAGGAATGAGAGGTCCAATTCGGCGACGTAGACGGGCTGTTTGAACTTATAACCATCGGCCAGAGTGCTCTCCAGTCTTCCGACTGCACCGACAATAGTCTCCCGAAACCTCACAAGGGCGGACTGTCCCACCTGCAAATGTCTGGGTTCCGTCGCCACAGCAAATTCAAGACCGCGAATACCTATCGCCTCTGCCGCCGTTTCAACCGCAGCCTTCAAATCGAAGAAATCGTATGCCCGCCCCGCAGCGCTTGTATTCTCGAAAGACTCGCGGCCCGTCAAAACGACCGCAAGCATTTCTTTCTCTTCCGGGAGGGACGATTCCGAGAGACCCCGAAATGTGCGGCCGATTTCAAACAAACGAAGATCGGATTCCCGATGGTTAAAATTTTTATGCACCGCTTCGATCATGCCCGTCAAAAGCGTCGGGCGCATCAGATTGGCCCCTTCGATGATCGGGTCGTTTATCAGCACCAATGGAGTCTCGTCTCCCCTCATTTCGTCCACTGTCGAATACGCAGAAGCCGCCGCACCGTCAACAAAGCTGTATGACATCGCCTCGTCGAACCCGGCAGCTACGAGCGCAGTTCTCAGCCTGCGTTTCCGCTGCTCCAGGTGATGATATTCTCCCGCGCTTCTCGACGGAGGGAGGGCCTCGCCGATCCTGTCGTAGCCGTGGATCCTCGCCACTTCCTCGACCAGATCCTCCGGTATCGAAACATCGTGCCTCCAGGAAGGGACTTCAAAACTGGAAGCGCCCCTTATTTCGAAACCGAGCCCCTTGAGATATCCTTCGATTTCAGCATCCGTGAGTTCTATCCCGGTCAGCCTGCGAAACTCTCTCTCAAGACTTTCGGTCTCCACTGACACCGCTTTGCGCTTTGACGGGAATTCATCGCTGAATTCCTGCGGATCTCCACCGGCGATTTCGCTCATCAGCGAGGCGGCACGATTTGAAGCTTTGACCAAATTTTCTATATCGACACCCCTCTCGAAGCGGTAGCTCGCTTCTGTCGAGAGGTTGAGCCGCGCCGAAGTTTTTCTGATCGAATCGCGGTCAAAACAGGCCACCTCGAGAAGCACGTCCGCGGTAGATTCAGTGACGCCGGATTCGAGCCCGCCCATCACGCCCGCAATCGCAACAGGTTTATCGGTATCGCAGATGGCAAGTATCGACGGATCGAGGTCCCGTACCTCTTCGTCCAGGGTGGCTATCTTTTCACCCTTCGCCGCACGCCTAACAACGATCTTTCGGCCGTTTAAGCTGTCGAGGTCGAACGCGTGCATCGGTTGGCCGAGCTCGTGCATTACGAAGTTTGTTATATCGGCGATGTTGTTGATCGGGCGCTCGCCCACCGCCTCCAGTCTTTCGACAAGCCACGGCGGGGACGGACCAACCTTCACGCCCCTTACGATCCGCGACGTGAAACGGTAGCAGAGATCAGGTGCCTCAATCGAGACGCGGTCAGTTATTGACGGCGTCTCTTCTATTTGAGATTCCAATTTATAGGGCTTGTCGAAATAAGCGGATACCTCGCGAGCGACTCCCAAATGGGAAAGACAGTCCCCGCGGTTGGATGTAATCTCGATATCAAAGATTACATCGCCGTCGCGCTCGTGTACGCCGTCGATCTCTAAACCGATAAGAGTTAACTTTTCGGCCAGTTCGTAAGCCCCGAGTCCGACCGGGACCATTTCATTAAGCCAGTTGTAGCTGATGAGCATATAGCAAAAAGATCTTAATTTTACGGGTCGTCGATCAATCCGGACATCTACCGCCGATAATTTGACCGGGCGGATGATGCCGCAACTTTTCGACAACCTGATAAAAATAAATCAGTTCGCTGCTTTTGTAAATTGGGACGCTAAAATAAAGACCAGAATCAGCTGACCAATTCCAGCTCGGGAACTATCTCCTCTGAACCGGCACGGATGCATTCATAAACCGGGCCAAGGAACCGCAGCTCGCTGGCGATCTGTCTGATGAGCAGACCGATCTTCTCGAACTCCTCGTTCTCGGCCAACTGTATTACCGTCTCGCAAATTTGCGGAAGTGTTGTGGCTCCCATGTTCGCGGCGCTTCCTTTAAGCTTGTGTGCCTCTTGCACGATCCGCTCCATATCGAATTCTTCGAACCCGTTTTGAAGCCTCGTAAGTGCATTGGCGGTATCTTTCATAAAAAGATCGATGCATTCGATGACAACTTCCTCTCCGCAGACCTCGTTCAGCTCTTCAAGCCGCGCCTTGATTTTGGCTTCTTCCGAAACGCCGCCGGTTATTCTGCGGCGTGTCGTCGAAGGTTCGTCTTGCGCGACCTCTGCCTCAACCGGCGGCTCGGCGGCCCATTTCCCGATCACCTCACGAAGTGTCTGCTGGTCCGCGGGTTTGCTGATGTAATCGTCCATGCCCTGTTCAAGACATCGCTCTCGATCTCCCTTGAAGGCGCGCGCTGTAACAGCGACGATCGGGATCCTCTCGCCAGTTACCTCTTCATTCGCACGGATCCGGGCGGTCGTTTCAAAACCGTCCATAATCGGCATTTGACAGTCCATCAGGACCATCGAATAGTGCTGCTCGGCGAGAGCGTCTAATACTTCCTGGCCGTTTTCGACAAGATCGGCGGGATAGCCGAGGCGGTTAACCTGGTTGAGCATTACCTTTTGATTGACGAGATTGTCTTCAGCGATAAGAATGCGCGTGTTTTGATTTTTCATATTGGGAGAAGTGGGAGCGACATCGGAATCTTTTATAACCGGGGCATGGCGCTCGAATACCGGTTCTGAGGCGGCATCACGAGAATTTGCTTTTTTGACGCGCTTCAGCGCTTTTACGATATGAGCGGTCTTCAGCGGTTTGAAAATAAATCTCTCGATTCCAACATTCTTGGCCGCTTCGTAACCAGTGCGGTCATCGGCGTTGAGAAGCAGAATTACTGGGATCGAACGGAGACGGGGATCCGCCTTGATTTCTTCGACAAGCGAAAGTCCGGTCTGTTTCGGTAAATCCGTAAAAATAATGACAGCGTCAAATGGTTCATTGAGTGCAGCGGCGCTGGAGAGCATGGCGAGGGCAGCGCCGGCGGTACGGGCTTCTTCTGCGAAAAGCCCCATCGCTTTAATCTGATATGAGAGGATACCTGCCGCCGTGGCGCTGTTTTCAACAACGAGTATTCTCTCGGGTGCGCTGCCGCGAAGGTCTTCGTAAACAGGACCCGCCGCGCTTCCGTTGGTCGTGAATGGAATCGTGAAATAGAATTCTGAACCCTTTCCGTATTCACTTTTGAATCCGATTTCGCCGCCCATCAGGGTCACCAGCTGTCGGCAGATCGCCAGTCCCAGTCCGGTGCCTTCGAATTTACCGGCGATTGAGGATTCGGCCTGCCCAAATGCGGTGAAGAGGACGCATTGATCGGATTCTTTGATACCAATGCCGGTGTCTTTGACGGAGAACCTGAGTTTGTTGTCCTCCGAAATGATCCTCACCGACACTTCGCCGTTTCTCGTGAATTTGACCGCGTTGCCGACGAGATTGGTGATGACCTGCCTCAGCCGTCCGGCATCGCCGGTAATCGCGGCCGGGACGTCTTTACGGATCAGCAGCGACAATTCTATGTTCTTCTGAAAGGCCTGATGGGCAAATAGATCGAGCACGGATTCGGAAGTTTCCCGTAGATCAAAGGGCTTATTCTCAAACTCTAGCTTGCCTGCTTCGATCTTTGAAAAGTCGAGGATATCGTTGACTATTGTGAGGAGTGCCTCTCCGCTTTTTGCGATAGAAGAAACGTAATCCGATTGTTCATCGTCAAGCGGAGTTCCCGAGAGCAATTCCGCGATCCCGATGATACCGTTCATCGGGGTACGGATCTCATGTGACATGTTCGCGAGAAACTCGGACTTAAGATTAGTTGCGTTGATTGCCGCGTCTCTCGCCTCGGCAAGTTCTTCTTCGAGCAGTTTCTCGCTTGTACGGTTACGCGCGACCGTTGAGATGAATTCGAGGCGTCCATCGGGACTCTTATGCGAAAGAATCATTTGGGACGTCGGAATTTCGACGTGGTCCACTGTTCGGAGGGCAGTGTTGCCAAGCCACGAACCGTATTTTACGGCGTTCGGTATGCCCTCGGTCTGGACGAGTTCGCGGGCCCAATCCGGCTGGCAACTTTGCAACCGCAATTGCGAAGTGTCGGAGTCGGGGCTAAGGCCAAGCAAGAGCCGGCCCGCCCGGTTCAGATAAACGATCTGCCCCTGCAGATCGGCAATGCTTATAAAGTCGTCGGAATTCTCCAGGATCGCAAGCATCCGGTTACGCGCGGTTTCGAACTCGTGCTTTTCCGTGATATCGATCCCGGTCGCAACGATAAACTCGACTTGTTCCTCTTCATCCCGGATACAGGATGTCTTCCACGAAATGAGTTTGAGCTTCTCATCTTTGGTCACCCAGTTGTTGATCCATTCCTCCTGGGTGTCGCGATCGGTTCCGATCTTTCGAAAGATCGATTTGACCTGCTTGATGTCTTCAGCCGGAAGCAACACATTCCAGAAGACCCTCCCCTTGATTTCTTCCGCCTTAAATCCCGATACCAATTCGGCGGCACGGTTAAATCTTACGATCCGTCCCTCGCGGTCGAGCACGATTACTAGCGAAGAACTGACCTCAAATGCAGCCGAGACGAAATCCCGCTCCTGTTTCAGTTTCTCGGCGGTCATAATCCTCTCGGTCGCATCGCGGGTGATTTGGCAGGCGGCCACGACCTCGCCGTTCTCGTCTTTGATCGGACTGTACGAAAGCTCGTAGTAGACGGTCTCGCCGCTCTCGTCCTGGATAACCTGTTCGGCTGTGAATCGTTCTCCGGCCAGTGCGCGGTCCCAGAATTCTCTTGATCGCTCCTGCAACTCTGGGAATTCGGATTGAACCTCGAGAGCATTGCTTCCCGCTTCAATTTCGACCCCGAAGTGTTCCCTGATTCGATTCCGGTACGACTTGTTGAATGAGATAAAGACGTAGTTTGCGTCGACTGCCGCTATAAGATCGTCGGTGCCTTCGAGAAGACCACCGAGCTGTCCACTGGTCGCCGACAGTTTTTGATGGATCGCTTGTAACGCCTGGTTCGCTTTTTCACGCTTTTCAATCTCGGCTTTGAGAGCTTGATTTGTTTTTTCGATTGACCGTTGGCTTCGCAGTGATTTAATCAGGACTGCCGCAGTCCATCCCACCAGGAGGGAGATCACAGCGGAAATGTAGAGGATCAATTTCCCACCCGCCAGAAAGCCTGGCGATTTGGATATCGACACCTGTGTTCTGCCCGGTCCGAAACCGGTTGCAAAGCGTCCCGTCTCGAGCTCGGATAGCGCGGCCGCATTAATTCCTATGAAATACCCAAACCCGAGCAGGCTGAAAATACCGACGAACAGTGCCGTGGCTGCAAGGATCTTGCGAGGGAGGCTATTGTTATTAAAGTTCTTTAGCAAAGTACGGTTGAACCGGGGAGGGATATAGAAATTGCAGGGGGCCCTTCGGAATCAGGATCGATTTGGGAAACAGGCGTTTTAAGCGTGCCGTTTCGGATGGAGCAAAGATTGAATAGGGAGCCGCTACAAAAATAACGCTCGATTGCCTTTAACATTGTAAAACAACGTTAAAATTTAATCAAGACTTTTGAGTGGGCGAATTTGACGCATAAGTGGCATTTCTCGCACAAAGTTGAGCCTAGTAAAATTGTCGTAGGAATCGCACGTCATTTTCGAACATCAGACGGATATCATCCAGCGAATACATAAGCGCTGCCATCCTCTCGAGACCGAATCCGAAAGCGAATCCAGAATAGACCTTGTGATCGATTCCGCAGCCTTCGAGGACGTTTGGGTGTACCATCCCGCAACCGCCAAGTTCGATCCAACCCGAACCCCTGCAAGTCCCGCATTTAGCTTCTTCGAATTCACCCGTCCCCGAACACTTAAAACACGAAAAGTCGAATTCAGCACTTGGTTCCGTAAAGGGGAAGTAGCCGGGGCGGAATCGCGTTTTTGTCTCCTCCCCATACATTCGCCTTAGCCATTCCGAAACGGTGCCCTTGAGGTGCGCCATGGTGATATCGGTGTCTACGCACAGGCCCTCGATCTGGTGAAAAACCGGGGTGTGAGTCTGATCGGGAGTATCTCTACGGAAAACCCGGCCGGGCGCGATAATCTTGATAGGAGCACCACGTCGTTCCATCGCCCGTATTTGGACGGTCGATGTCTGGGATCGCAGCGCGAATCCGCCGGTCGTGTAAAAAGTGTCTTTTGACTCTCTAGCCGGATGGCCGACTGGGATATTCAGTGCGTCGAAATTGTAGTGGTCGGTCTCAATTTCGCGGTCGTCTTCGATGGCGTAACCCATTGACACGAAAATATCTTCGATCTTATGGCGAAGGAGCGTCATTGGGTGAAGGTGGCCGCTTCTGACCCTGCGCCCGGGCAACGTTACATCGACGGCCTCGCGTTTCGTTTTGGCAGACCTGATGTAACTTTTTAGCGAATCTTCAGTTTCGGCTATCCGGCCCTCGATACGCGCCCGAACCGATTGAACAGTCTTTCCGAAATCGGCGCGCTGCTCTGGCGCGACACGCCCGATGAGTTTCATCGCACCCGAGATCGGGCTCTTTTTTCCCGTGTGCTTCACACGAAACTCCCCAAGCTCTTTGGCAAGTTTTTCAGCCGCCGAGAGTTTCATCCCGCGGAAGCCGTCTTTGAGGGCATCAGAAAATCGATCGAACTCCTTTTCGAAAGAATCCCTGATCGCTTCCAATTGCTGCTTTTCGTCTGACATAAGCTAAGAAATCAACCCTTCAAATGCCCTCAAAACCCCACAATTCGCGTTTGATGAGACCCGGGAGGGCACTAAACGCCGCAAATCGGGTCATAAGTAATGACGGTCCGGGTCTTCAAATCGAACCCAACACCGCCATCGCTTTCGATACTCTTAACGTTTAACGGCTTTCGAGGGCTTCTTTTGCCTTGCCGGCTATGGTCTCGAAAGCCTCCGGCTGCTTGACCGCCAAATCTGCGAGTATTTTCCGGTCGAGTTCTATTTCGGCGAGCTTCATGCCGTGCATGAACTGCGAATAACTCATCCCGTGCATCCTCGCGGCCGCATTTATTCTGACTATCCAAAGCCTCCGGAAGTCACGTTTCTTACGTTTCCGGCCAACATAAGCGTACTGAAGTCCCTTTTCGACCGATTCCTTGGCCGATCTATACAGCTTGGATTTTGTTCCGCGGTACCCCTTCGCCCGCGAAAGTATCTTCCTTCTCTTGTCCGTTCTCTTGTTACCGCGTTTTACTCTCGGCATAATTCCACACTCCGACTTTATTAATATTTACGACTCGCCGGGACAGGATTAGTCCCGCCTCTTAATTCCATGCGGTCGCGTAGATCCTTTATTTTCGGCCGTAAGGAAGCATCTCTTCAACCAGCTTCTGATCGGCTTTAGCAATGTATGTATCGATATCCAGGTTGCGCTTTCGTTTCGTGGTTTTCTTCGTCAGAATATGACGCGCATGTGATTTTCCGCGCTTAAATTTTCCTGTCGCGGTCGAGCGAAACCTCTTTGCGGCACCCTTATGTGTTTTTAATTTTGGCATTCCATTTTCCTCTTTACTTTTACAAGTTCCGTCCATTTGGCGGCTAATTTTTCAAATCCTACTTGGTTTTTTTCGGTGTAAAGATGGTGAACATTTGGTAGCCCTCCATTTTTGGACTAATTTCAATTTCACCTACCTCTTCCAATTCAAGCGCAAGCCTCTCGAGTATTTTTCTTCCGAGATCGCGATGCGCCATCTCGCGGCCGCGGAAAGCGATGGTTGCGCGGACTTTGTCGCCAGCAAGCAGCCATTCGTGTGCCCGCTTAGCCCTGTATCCATAGTCGTGGTCGTCCGTGCCTGGCCGGAACTTGATTTCTTTGACGGTTACGGTAGTTTGCTTCTTTTTGGACTCCTGCGTCCGTTTCTTTTCTTCATAAAGAAACTTACCGTAATCGATGATCTTGCACACGGGTGGTTTCGCGCGCGGCGCAATCTCAACGAGATCAAGACCCATTTCGCGAGCCTTGTTGACAGCGTCGCGTGTATCCATTACTCCAAGCTGCTCTCCGTCCGGATCGACGACGCGGACAGCCGGTATACGTATGCGTTCGTTTGTACGATGTTTTGGTCCACGGAATCTTTTATTCCGGTTTCCTCTAAATCTTCTTGCTATTTCGCACCTCCATTTTTGTCATTCCAATTATTCCAATTACCGTCGACCGGTAATCCTAGGCGGTTTCGTTTGAAAAAGAAATCGCCCGCGATTCCTTTAACCGATCGGCTGTCGCGATAAATTCGTCCAGCGACATCTCGCCAAGATCCCCGGCCCTTCGTTCCCTGACACTTATCATGCCGTCTTCCTTTTC
>JAOTWT010000174.1 GCA_029862725.1 Acidobacteriota bacterium
CTTTTCCCGGTCGCCCAGAACGAGCATAAAGGGAATCTTCTGCATTTGAGCATCTCGTATCTTAGCACCGATCTTGTCGCTTTTCGTGTTCGCTTCGACACGAAACCCAGCTTTCTTCAATCTTAGGGCCACATCTTCAGCGTAATCGTTGATCCTGTCCGTAATTGGAAGGACTGCGATTTGGACCGGAGAGAGCCAAAAAGGGAAAGCACCGGCGAAGTGCTCGACAAGTACTCCGAAAAAACGTTCGACCGACCCAAAAAGCGCGCGATGGACCATCACCGGTTGATGCTGCTCGTTATCATCACCCGTATATTCAAGCCCAAACCGCTCAGGCAGATTGAAATCCACCTGGATCGTTCCGAGCTGCCAGGTCCTTCCGATCGCGTCCTCAACCATAATATCTATCTTTGGCCCGTAAAACGCCGCTTCGCCCTCGATTCTCTCGTACCCGATGTTGCGTTCGGATAACGCGGTCGCAAGCGCGTCCTCGGCATTCTCCCAGTCCGCGTCTTCACCAAGGAATTTTTTGTCTTCCTCGCCGCCCCGTACCGACAATTCGAAGTTGACCTTTTCAAACCCGTAAGTGTTAAAAACGTCGATTGCAAAATCGAGACAGTCTCCGATTTCCTGCAAAACCTGATCCGGCCGCGCAAACAAATGCGCATCGTCGACGGTAAAACCGCGGACCCGCATCAATCCGTGGAGAGTACCGGAGAGTTCGGCGCGGTACACCGTGCCCAACTCGGAATACCGTTGCGGCAGGTCCCTGTAGGACCGTGGACTCGATTTGTAGATTCCGATGTGAAATGGACAATTCATCGGTTTCAAACGGAATTCGGTATCTTCGATTGTCGTCGGCGCGAACATCGAATCCGCGTAATTATCCTCGTGGCCGCTGACCCTCCAAAGATCCCGTTTCGCGATATGCGGAGTAAACACGAAACTGTAGTCGTGTTCGCGAAGTTTCTCTTTTAGATAGTTCTCCATTTCCATCCGGACGATTCCGCCCTTCGGATGCCAGAGGATAAGCCCTTGCCCGTATTCGTCCTGGATCGAAAACAAATCGAGTTCCTGTCCGATCCGCCGGTGATCGCGTTTCTTCGCTTCCTCACGCTGCCCGATCCATTTATCGAGCTCCTCACGCGAGAAAAACGCGGTCCCGTAAATCCTTTGCATCTGGTCGCGTTCCGCATCGCCCTTCCAATAAGCGCCGGAAATCGCAAGCAGCTTGAAGGCTTTTAGTTTGCCGGTATGTGGCACATGCGGCCCGAGACAAAAATCGATAAACGGTGAACCGTCAATATAATAAAGGCTCGCCTCGCCTTCGACCTTTTCATCGATCAGCTCACATTTCAGCGGTTCGTCCCGTTCCTTAAAGACATCCAGAATCTTCGACTTGCCGACGATTTCGCGCCGGTACTTCAGATTCTGCTTTGCCATCTGGACCATTCGCTTTTCGATTTTTGGCAGATCGTCTTCGGATAGCGGCTCCGGGGTGATCACATCGTAAAAAAAACCGTACCTCGGGTCTTCCATGAGCGCCGGCCCGATCCCGAGCTTGGTGCCCGGATAAAGATCCAACACTGCGGCGGCCAAAAGATGGGCGGTCGAATGCCTTAGCACCTCTAGCCCGTCCCGGGTTTCCGGCATTATCGCTTCGACGGTCGTTTCCGGTCCGGCGTTGATAATCCGGTCGAGATCGTATTCGACCCCATCGACCTTTGCGGCAAGTGCCTTCTTGGCAGCTTTACTGTCGAACTTGCGGATCACATCGAAGACCGAAACTTCTTCGCCGAATTCGCGTGATTCCTCTCCGTATTTTACTGTTAAGTTACTCATTTCACTGTTAATCGACCGAGGCCGAAGTCCCTTCAAATCCAAAGACGGTACTTCGCCGGAAAGGGCACTGCCATTCCCGATAAAATATTGATCAATCAACGATTAGAGAAAAACTGCCAACTACTTAATTCGATCAGATCTGACGAGAGCGACTTTGCCCGCGGAGTGATTTCTCAGACCGCTATTTACGCGCCTGGAAGCGCGTCGTAGTTGCCGTTAAAAAAGCAAAGTACTTTTCTTGCATCTCATCAAAAGTTTGAAAACTGGTAGTCAGTAGCAGATTTGAACTGCTGACCCCTACCGTGTCAAGGTAGTGCTCTACCACTGAGCTAACTGACTACACTCGATCGCCTGTCTTAAGCGAACCTATAAGATACCGAACTAGTCATCCGCGGTCAAGCATCTAAACCACCTTATTCCCGCCTTCCCAATGACTTCGGCCGCACTAAAAACACTGTTGATGAGTATGGCACCTGAAGGCGCCTCGCCAAGTTCATGATTCGCAATTTCATTGGAGAGGATCAGACAAGAGTGGGTCGAACTGCCGCATCGAAGACCTTCCCGGGAGATTCTTGTCTATGACCTTCATGCATTGTCTTTTGCAGCCTCAAAGAAAGGATCAGGAAAGATCACAACGTAACCGGCGCCAATAAGTACAAAGCTATTGCGGAAATCCAACTTTACGGATCAAATCGACAAAGCGAGGGTCCGCTCTCAGGTCGTCGTAATGAGGTTCGATCAACAAAAACTGCATGTGTGAATCATGTTCAAGGTAGCCTCTGTTAAGTAATGAGAACGCCTTTTCCCGATCGCCCAATCCGACATAAAGCATTGCCAGTTCCACGGGTGAAACATATTCTCTGCCAGTCTCCAGCTTTTTTAGGACTGTTTTTGCTTCCTTTAAGCGGCCAGCCTTGGCAAGCGCGAAGCCTAGATAACAGTTTGTTCCGGCATGCTCTCCATTGAGCTTTATCCCCTTCTTATAGTCGGCGATAGCGGTTGCGTACTCTTTCCTGGCAGCATAGTTAAAGGCTTTACCGATGTATGCCGAGCCGTCGTTCGGATCCAGTTCGAGTTCTATTTCGTATTGTTCAAACGCCGAGTCGTACTGCCGCGCAAAATAGTAAATAAAGCCTATTTCGAGACGAGAATTCGTTTCGAGCGGATCAAGTTCCCTTGCCAGCTTGATTTCCCTGATCGCCTTTTCGTGCCGTCCCATCGTGCTGAGATAGAGAGCATACCGTAAATGTGCTTGAGCGAGATTTGGCTTTAAATCGATCGCGCGTTTATATTCCAGTTCCGCTCCCGACCAGTCCCATTCAGCCAATTCTATCGACGCTATCGCGAGGTGAGCAGCAGCGAGGTTATCATCGAGTTCTACCGCCCTTACCGCCGCCGCCTTCGCTTTTGGCATCGCTTCCTTGGGATCCTCAAATCCATTTGCCCCGAGAAAGGAATAGGTACGCGATAAAGCCGCGAGCGCCTCGGCATAGTTGGCATCGACAGCAAGTGCCTGATTAAAATATTCGACTGCTTTTTTTGCGCCTTCAAAGGAACTTTGGGATTGATAAAACCGTCCTTTCAGAAACAGTTCATATGCCCTGGGATTTCGCTTTGTCGCCCTTAAGAGATCCTTCTGTGCCCTGCCGCTGAGATGAAGCTGCAGCCTATCAACAATCTGCTTTGAGATCTCTAATTCTACTTCAGACAATTGCGAATATTTGCGTTCGAATTGCTCGCTCCAGACCTGGGCATTGTTTAAGATATCAACCAATTTCACACTTACTTTGAGATCACTGCCGCTTTGCAAGATTCTACCTTTCAAAACAAACTGCCCACCTGAATCGCGTATATTCTTTTCAAACTCCTCCTCCTTGCCTTTGTAATCGAATACGGAGCTTTGCGAGATTACTTTTACACCGCTTACCTGCGAGAGCGAATTGATGAGAGATTCAGTAATGCCGTCCGAAAGGTATTCCTTACCGGGATCGCCACTGGTATTCTCGAAAGGCATAACCGCTATTGATTTAACGGGTTGAGAGCCTGTCGTAAAATACCTGTAACCAAAATACGTAGCTGCAAACAGGATTACCGCCAAGAGTCCGGCAGAGACGAATTTGGTTATCGGGGCCTTTTTAGAAATGAAATCGACACTCGATCGTTTTTTTGATTCGACATCCAGATCATCATTTGTCTGAACGCGAATTGAATCTGAAACTCTGGTTTTATATCTGGAAGTGCTTCCGCTCCTGCTTGAAATAGGTGATTTCTGCTTGAAATCCGGCGTACCGGCGGCATTCTTCTGGCAATCCCTGAGGTCGTCCAATAAATCCGCCGCAGTTTGGTACCGATCCTCAGGGTTCTTTGCCAGACCCTTGATGAGGATCCGTTTTAGTTCATCCTCAACATCGTCGACCATTGGAGTTGGTTCGCAACTCAGGATAGAACTTATCGTTTCGCTCACAGTCTGACCCGTAAAGGGCTGACAGCCATTGACCATTTCATACAAAACAACGCTTAGACTCCAAAGATCGCTCCTGCCGTCCACCGGTTCGAAACGCGCCTGTTCCGGCGACATATAGGCGACGGTACCCATCATCGAACTTGGGTTTGTTTGTTGCGACACGGTGTGGGTCTCGGACGGGGACGCGGGGACGGAGGGACGCGGGGACTCGGGGCCATGGGGATGCGGGCGGATCTCCAAAAGTTTTGCGAGTCCGAAATCCAGGACTTTTACCAAACCGTCGTCGCGCAGCATGATGTTTTCGGGTTTGATATCGCGGTGAATTATCCCGGCAGCATGGGCGGCGTTTAATGCGGTTGCGACCTGCGAGGCAATTTCCAGTATTTCCCGAAAACCACGCAGGCCGTCCCTCATCGCTTCCCGAAGGGTCTTTCCTTCGATAAATTCGGCCGCAATAAACTGTCGTCTTTTGGCGTGTCCGATTTCATATACCGTGAGAATATTTGGATGATTGAGTGATGACGCGTTCTTGGCTTCCCGCGCGAAACGTCGCAGTTTACTCTTATCTTTCACAAACTCGGTCTTGATAAATTTGATGGCTACACTTCGTTCCAATTTGGAATCGAGCGCCTTAAAGACCTCGCCCATCCCCCCGGTACCGATTCGCGAAACAATTCTGTAATGATTGATCTTTTTGCCAACCAGTCCGGAATTTGACTTCCCGGACACCATTTCGGCCGCCACATCCTCCGGCGGCTCGTCGATCAGGCTTGAGGTGATGTCCGCGAAAGGCAACAAACTTTCGACTTCGCCGCGCAGTTCCAAATCCTCGCCACAAATTTCCGACACAAAATCCGACCTCTCATTAATGTCGACCTCCAAGGCATCGTGATAGATCTGTTCAATTCTTGAAAGTCTTTTTCCGTCCATTTCTTTTTGAGAGTTCGAATATGAGCCTTTTTTTGATTGTTTAGCAAAACACTTCGTGTTTGTTTCGGTCAGATAATTGTCTGACCGAGAAGATTGTCAGTTGTTTTCGTGGGATTGGCCGCGATTGGTCCACGTCTTTCTATCGATTCGACAACTCACTGAGCAGCCAGGACCGGGCAAATTGCCAATCTCTGATAACCGTCCTTTTTGTAATTTTTAACACTTCGGCAATTTCCTCGTTTACCAAACCGCCAAAATACTTGAGTTCGACCACGCGGCTTTTTCTTTCATCTAAAGCGGCAAGTCGGGTCAAGGCCTCGTCGAGTTCTACCAGTCCGATCGCGCGTTCCTTTGAGACCAGAATCGCGTCATTCAGTTGCACCTTCTGCGCGCCGCCGCCGTGTTTCTTAAATTGCCGTTTACGAAGATAATCGATCAAAATATGCCGCATTGCCTGCGTGGCGATATTAAAAAAATGGGCACGGTTGGTCCAGCTTTGTTTCTCCTTCCCGACCAGTTTCAAAAACGCTTCGTGAATCAACGCCGTAGTCTGCAAAGTTTCGTCGCTCCGCCGGCCGGACATAAACTTCTTCGCCATTCTGTGCAGTTCTTCATAGACAAGGGGCATTAGCTGCTCAATAGCGAGTTCATCACCCTCACCGCATCTTTTTAGCAGTTGAGTTATCTCTTTCGGCGGGTCCAAAGTCATCATTTAACTGGGGGGCTTTCAGTTTACGACAGTTTGACGCGGATTGTAAGCAAGCAGCGGCCGGAAGTTGCCTGGTACGGACGGATATCCCGGATCGAGGCTCGTTTTGCGCGAAAAAATATTCGGTCCCCGAATGTCACTCTTCACGTGTGATTCCCGTAATTAAAGGTACAGGCAACAAAATTGTTTGAACAACGGCCCCCGAAATTTTGTTGAAACTTCGGTTACATAAAATAAGTTGAAAAAACCGAAAAAGAAATCAAAACGGGATGCTTTGCCCCGGGCATGCTCTAAACATAAAGGAACAAAATATACGAATATGAATATCAGAAACGCCCTTTCAGGACTCGTTGCCGGACTGGTCTTGCTGATGGCTGGAAATGTAAATGCACAGCTCGTTCGCCCGGCGCAACCCTGTGACTCGCTCTACGTGTCCAACAATCTTGATGTGGCCAATACGATCCATGCTTTCTCCTCGACGGGAGACGATCTTGGCGACTTTGCTGCGCTCGGAAAGATAGCGCGCGGCCTGGTCTTCGACCCCGCTGGCAACTTGTATGCGGGAATCCCCTCTATCCCCGGCGAGATAAGAAAGATCACGCCCGCCGGCGCAGTGTCATTGTTTGC
>JAOTWT010000322.1 GCA_029862725.1 Acidobacteriota bacterium
TTCGAAAACAACAAGGTAAATTTCGAATTTATAGAAAAAGACAGTGTCCGTCAGTAACTCGAGTCCCGGCTTTCCAGCCACGGTCCGAACTTCGCCGCGGTTTCCCGGGCTTCGATTTCGTGTGGTATCAAAAGATAGGCCTCATACCAGGTTCTGGCGTTCCATTTTTTCCTTTCGCGGAACTCTCGCCAAAAATAAGAAATATACGAAGTCAAGAATCGTCTAATTCCCTGATTGGAGTATTGGATGACATGAACAAGCTCGTGCGCCAGTAGATTTTTCGAGATTACAAGACGGCCGGAGGCATCACGGCTTATGAAACGCGGGTGGACATAAATCGAGCGTCCAAGAGTAATCCCGTCCGCAAGCAATATCCCCGTCAGGATTCTTGCTCCCTTCCTGGAATAGATTCTTACATCCGGAAGCCCGCCGGATTTACATAACCCCAACTCTTCAAAAAAAGCGGCATAGAGCCGTGTTGCATTCTCGGAAAGCATCATCTCTACTCCGCGTTTTGGACCTGCTCCCTGATTTTCTCGACTTCTCCTTTTATCTTCAAAGCAGCCTCTTTAACCGTGAGGTTCTGAGTCTTCGAAGCGATTGTGTTTGCCTCGCGATTGAGTTCCTGGGTCAGAAAATCGAGGCGTTTCCCAATCGGACCCGTTTCTTCCATGATCCCCAAGAACTGCTCGATATGACTTTTGAGGCGCGAAAGTTCTTCGGCGATGTCGCTCTTGTCAGCCAGATACGCGACCTCCTGCGCGAGTCTCGCCTGATCCAGTTCGATTTCGGACTCGCTTTTTGACAACAGCTTTTCGACCCTCTTTTCGAGTTTTTCAAGATATTCTGCAGCTACATTCGCACTCTCGGATTCGATCAATGGCAGCTGCGACGCGATCTCAGACAACAGCATTGAGAGATCCGCCTTAAGGCTCGCTCCCTCCGTCTCCCGCATTTGTTCGAGATCCGTAAGGGACATTTCAAGCGCCTCGATAAGACCTTTTTCAAAGGCTTCATTAGAGTCCTCTTTGCGGACTTGAATCGCATTCGGGAGACGGGCGACAAAGTTAAGGTCCGGTTCGCCGGCGATGTCGAATTCTTCGGACAACTGCCGCAGGGCGGAAAGATAGCCTGAGATCAACGGCCGGTTTAATTCGTACTCGACCTCGGATGTCTTTTCAAACTGTATATTTACATCCACCCGTCCTCTCGAAAGCCGCTCCGATATGAGTTTCTTCATTGCTGCCTCATAGGGCTGCAGTTCGCTCGAGAGCCGCAGATTCGCATCCAAAAACCTGTTATTGACAGTCTTGATTTCGATACTCACGTTAAAATTTTCGCCGGCCGCGCTTCCGCGGCCGAAACCGGTCATTGATCTCATAATGTGCCATAGCCTGCCAAGACAGGTTCTTTTGACCTAGGTTGGGTTCGGCGACTCCAGGTTCTCTTCGACGAACTGCAGCTCGTAAAGTCGCATGTATGTTCCTTCTTGTTCTATCAGCTCTTCGTGTGTGCCGCGTTCGATGATTCGTCCTTTTTCAAGAACACAGATCTTATCCGCTTTGCGGACCGTCGACAATCTGTGCGCGATGACTATCGAAGTACGTCCTTCCATAAGATTATCGAGCGCTTTTTTAACGAACCGTTCGCTTTCGGCATCAAGCGCCGATGTCGCTTCGTCGAGAATCAGTACCGGCGCGTCTACCAATACCGCCCGGGCAATGGCGATACGCTGCCGCTGGCCGCCCGAGAAAAATGTGCCCCGCTCGCCAACGATCGTCTCGTATCTGTCGGGGAGCTCCTCAATAAATTGGTCCGCATACGCGACTCGCGCTGCGGCTGCAACAGCCTCTTCACCGGCGTCCGGATTGCCGTAGGAGATATTGTAGGCGACGGTGTCGTTGAAAAGCACCGTTTCCTGGGTCACGAGAGCGATATGATGTTTCAGATTCGCGGGTTCAATCGTCCTCAGGTCGCGGCCATCCCATTTGATACTTCCCGATACGGGATCGTAAAGGCGTTGGACGAGTTTGATAAGACTCGACTTGCCGCCGCCGCTTTCGCCGACAAGGGCAATCGTCTCGCCTTTTTTAATCTCGAGCGAAACATTGTCGAGCACGCGTTTCTTTTTTCTCCCGTATGAGAAGCTGACGTTGTCAATTAGGATGCCGTCGTTCAGACCGTCGATACGTGTTGCCGGTTCCTCAACCGGAAGCTGTTCGTCATGGTCGAGCACGTCCCAGACATCGCGCGCGGCGGCGAAAGCTTTTGATAACTCATTGTGCTGCCGCGAGAGTTTGCGGACTGGCTCATAACTACGGAAAAGAAAAAACAGAAATGCAAAGAATTGCGAGGTCTCCATGTTTCCGTAGTTGATTTCCCGGAGTCCAAAATAGATGAAGACGACAACCGCCATGACGCCGATTATTTCGATCAAAGGCGGCGATGACGCGGCTATCTTGGCCGAACGCAGGTTTGCGCGGGCAATCAACTCGGCAGCTCGTGTAAATCGTGTCAGTTCGTTTTTCTCACCCGAGTATGCCGCTACGATGGTGTGATTCGAAAGTGCTTCCTGGGCTGTATCCGTCATTTTCTGATTCCCCTTAAGGCTTATATCGGCGAGCCTGCGCAGGGCGCTGGAGAACTTGGACGTCAAAAACCCGATCACCGGACCGACCAACATCGCGACGAGCATCAGCCGCCAGTTGAAATAAAAGGCGGCACCCACGAAAAATATGAGCATCAGCGATTCGCGAAGCACATCCCGCAAATTCGAAGTAACGGCGGATTCTATCAGGGCGCAGCTTGTAACCAGCCTTGAGACGAGAAAATTGGTCCTGTGTTTTTCAAAAAACGACGTCGATTGGATCAGCAAATGCGAGTATAATTCCCGCCGTATGTCGAGCACCGCGTGCTGGCCGACCCTTGCCATAAGGTTGATCGATACATAAGTCGAGACACCCTTCAAAAATGAGAAGCTGACCAGGAGCCCGGCGATGATCAGCCAGGCGCGGTACCAGTCGTCCTGAGGTATCAATCGCTGCAGGTCAAAAAGGGTCGCCGACGAACCGGTGCCCGACATGTTGAACTGATCCAGCAGCGGAACCATCAGTGCGCCGGTCGCAGTTTCGAAGAAAGCGACAAATATCATTGCGACGAACGCCACAATAAATGGCAGCACGTTCGGGCGCAGGTACCTCAGCAATCTGGTGATATCTTTCATTGTTTCGAAACACCGAATATACTTTACGCCAAACCCGATTGTCCAAAACGAATCGACTCAAACCCGGTGTGGTAACATTTACAACTCAAGAGAGCGGGATCGCATCAATCTTAACAACTTGCTCTAAATCCGGAGAAGATCAATGACATTCAGCAAAGCCCTTTTACACCTACTGATCATTATGGTTGCGTCTGTTGCCTTTGTATTCGCACAGGTCGACGTTCCCCGCAAAACTAACGCGGTGACTTACCCGCTCGACCATGAAGTAATGGTCAGTTTCCGGGGTACAACGCGTTATCCGCGAATGAAGGGAGAGGCCGTCATCGAGCGTACCAACAAGAACGGCACCGAGATAAGTCTTTCTGTCTCAAAAATGCCGAGGCCTTTTGAATTGGGCGCCGGATATGCGACATACGTGCTTTGGGCAATTTCACCAAACGGCCAGGTCGATAATCTCGGCGAGATCAAACGCCGCGGGTTCTGGGAGTTTGATTCGAAGATCAAGGTTACGACGCCTTTGCAGACTTTTGCATTAATCGTGACTGCCGAGCCGCACTTCCTCGTCAGCCGTCCAAGCCAGGAAATAATGCTTGAGAACCTAAATCCTTACTCGCGTAGCGGCCGGACGATCGCGACCACGACGACGATCCAGTATTTTGGTAATTCGAGCGATTATTTTCGCGACGCCCGGACACCGCAGATAGCCGATGTCGATTACCGGAGAACACCCACCGCGATCCTTCAGGCTACCCAGGCGGTGGCGCTCGCGCGGTTCGCTGGTGCCGAAAGGGATGCGCTCGATGAACTCCAGCAGGCCGAGGTACTACTTCGTAATGCCGAGAGTGCCTGGAAAGCCGGCAGGGACGAAGAATACGTCGACATTGCCGCCAGAAAAGCCATTAGCGAAGCGGTGAAGGCCGAAACTACAGCGTCGATTCGCAGGAATGCCCGTGAAAAGAGAAACGAGGCACTGCGGCGCGACGCGGAACTCCGGGCTGCAGAGAATAAGTTTGATGACGCCCAGTCCAATATTTCCGATCTACGTGCCCAGTTGGCCGCCGAAACGCGCGCGAAAGAACTTGCTGAAAGGGACGCGGAGAATTACGCAAATCAGTTAAGGGACCTCAAGGCTGAATACGATGCGCTGCG
>JAOTWT010000321.1 GCA_029862725.1 Acidobacteriota bacterium
GGCTTCATCGATCTTTTCGTCTTCGTCTTCTTCGAAAATGCTCTTGATCATACCCATTTCGCGCGATTCAAATAGTTGCGCGGAACCTCCGTCAAAAGGCCTCTGCGCGAATGTTGAAGGGAACTGTGAATGAAGCAAACATGCGTACACCAGCATGCTTTGCCGCCGTCGACCCTTGCGAGTTCCCTTTGACGCGACTGGTCGTCCCAAAGCCTCGAAAAATCATATTCAAATTCCCGAAGCGAAGCAAACTTTTCGAGCAGTTCGCATGCCCGCACGTCACCGTTGTAATCAATAACCGCAACCGTCTCACCTGCCGTGCACGGAAAACTCCAGGCCGCCTTCTTTTCAAAATTCGCGTGCTGGTGGCGATAGTGGGTCATGATCGTGCCGACGTACGACACCTTCTTGATAAATCTTTTCGCGGCTTCATCACTTCTAAACATACGTCCGGCGTATCTTTCGGTGATGTCGGCAGCATGCCTGTAAATATCAGCGAGCGCTTCGGCGGGCACTTCTTTGATGTCGTCTCCGGCCTTGGTTTCGCCCCTGATTATATTGAAGTACTGGCCATCGAGTTCGTAATTTTTCCAAAGATATTCCGAGAGCATTTCGATCTCGGAATAGTTGTCCGCACATACGACGGTATTTACGTTCAAACGGAACCTGTCGCCGTACCTGGCCTTGAGCGGATACAAATACTCGATCGAGCGAAGAGCTTTTCCCCAGTTGCCGGGGACACCGCGAATACGGTCGTGGGTCTCGCCATACCCGTCAAGGGCGATATTCAGATAAAGCTCGTTGATGCCCGGGTATTTGCCAAGCGCACCGTTGACCAGGTCGTATACCTTTTCTTTGATGATCCCGTTGGTCGGGACGATCAGCCTTCCGATATTGTTGTTGTTTACAAAATAGCCGATGATCTCGTTGACGTCCTTGCGAAGGGTCGGTTCTCCTCCCGACAGCCACAAATCGGTTATCTGCGGCATCGTCTTCGACACTTTCTCGATCTGCTCGAGGGTAAGATCCCCTCTTTGGTTTAGCTCTTCGTGGTAAAAACAGGTAGAGCACGCTGCGTTGCATCGCGAGGTGACAAAGAAAATTACCGTACTGAGTTTTTTCTCGCGTTGTGTGGATCGTATCAGTTCGGCGAATTGTCTTATTTTTCCGGCCATTTATCTCGACCCCGCCAACCCGAAATACGAGATCAGGCCAAGATACTGTACCGCCGTGCTTAACAGATAGCTGCTTATGTAATTCTCGTCGATCTTCATCCGTTTCAGCTTTACAAACACAAACGCCGTCCCGGCAAGCATATAGACCAGCAGAATAACCGCAAACACGGTAAATGGCTCAACTCCGCTCTTTTCGATCGTTGATCGGAATATAAAATAGCCCGCCACGAACAAGATGACACCAGCAAGGCTGGCCATGCGATAACGAGAAAGACCCTGGACCAACTTCGTCGATTGATCCTTGCCGAGCTTGCGAATCGCGCGCTCGTTTATCCAGCGCCCCGCAAAAAGCGCCGCGATAAAAACGAGCAAACCCAAAAAAGCATTGTTCATTATTCTAAAATCCGCGTCTCTGTGTCCGATACTAGTTCATATGTAATTCCGCGCCAAGTGATTTTGCGGGAAACAAGCGCGGCAAGATCGTTGAAAACGAAGAGAACGCTCGAAAAAGGCCACAAGATCATCTGGGCAAAGTATTGAATTCGAAGTTGATTCTTGTATTTTGGTATGCACTTTGCAGCCGCCTTTATCCGCACCATCGATTTGGCGGTACCCAGCATCCAGATCAACGCGACGATCAATGCGAGCGCCAGCGAGCGCCATCCGCTGACAAAGGGTGCCAAGATCGCAATCGGAAAAAATGTAAGAGTAAAGAGAAGCGCCCCGGTAAGCGACACGACGAAGTGTCCAGGTGAATACACACGCGTGATTCGCATCTGCCTCGTTGTAAATTCAAGAAGATCGACCAGCGAGCAATCACCGAGGGTCGCCGTCAGGCATTTCGGTTCAAAATGAATCGCATAAGGGCTGTTCCTGATCGCGGCGGTAATTACAAAATCGTCCGACACCGTTCCCCGCCACTTCCCTTTAATATCCAATTCCTCAAAAACATTTCGCCTGACTGCGTTTGAGCCACCCCATGCAAAATTCGAATCGGAGCGCTTGCCGAGTGCAGATACAATCGAAGCGTTCCATGACGCCCGCATATGTGTCGCAAATCCGCCGGTTTCCTGTACAAACCAACGATAGCCCGTCGAGCAGCCGGTTTCAGGCTCATTTAGGGGCGCAAGCAGGTCGCGCAGCCAATCAGCCGAGGGTCTTATATCGGAATCGGCAAACACGTACGCGACCGAGGACTCGTCCGCAGCTTCGACGCCTTTGATCAGGTTATGGACTTTTTGGCCGCAGCCCTTTGCGCGGCCGGCCACCAAAAGTCGTGCGAAGTGATGCTCGGAGACGAGTTCCTCAATCATAGCGACGGCGGGGTCTTTTGCGCTGTCGACTATGAGAATCACTTCAAAATCTTCCCGGTCCTGCTGCAGTATCATCCGCAGGTTTTCCGCGAGACCAGATTCGTCCCCCCGGCACGGGACAAAAACGGTGACACGTCCTTCAAATTTCAAGGTTTGTTTTTTCTGCCTCTTTTTTACGTATCGAAAAAACTCGACACCTCCGGCAAGCGACGAGAGACCCAGTATCAACTGCAGTATCGCCGGCACAAAAAGAATGTCGGGTATAAGATTAACCACGCGGTGTGTTGCCGGAAACGCGAAGGAATGGTTCGAGATATTTTAGAGTGCGGGCGGTCGCACCGCGGTTGTCGTGCATCACCGAATAGGCGTTCTTGGCGAGTCTTTCTTTTTGTTCGGTATCCTGCAGCAATTCCAGAAATTTTGCGGCCAATTTGTCGGAGACCAGATCGGCTTCCAGTTCCGGCAGTCTGACAAACGCATCCCTGGCTGCGAATTCTTCCGCGACCGCTTCAAAATTCGTCATCGAGTGCCCGGTAACGATCGTCTTGCCGGCCAGCGCCGGTTCGAGGATACTCTGACCGCCGTGAGGCACCAGAGAGCCCCCGACGAAGACGAGGTCAGCAAGCGGGTAAAGCGAACGCAATTCGCCGATCGAATCAAGCAACACAACATCCGCGAGTTCGTCATCGAGTCCCAGGGGCGAACTGCGTCTGGCATGGCTGAGCCCCGTCCCTTTGATCAGTTTTGCAATTTCGTCGAATCGTTCCGGGTGTCGCGGGACCAAAACAAGCCGGGGCAGATTCGGACTAGCCGAAAGATATATTTTCTTAAACGCCTCAAGGATCCATTTTTCTTCCGGAGCGTGGGTGCTCGCAGCGACGATAAGCGGGGTCGAATCGTTAAACCCAAATCTCTCTTTGAAATATGCAGTAAGCGAAATTTCACTCTTGTCAATTTTCTGATCAAATTTGAAGTTGCCCGTAACCTTGACCTTTCCGCTCCTCAAACCAAGTGACATCAGGCGCTGGGCGTCGATATTTGTCTGCATCAACGCCAGGTCGACACACCGCAGGACCCGTTTGAACGTGCCGCGAACCCACGAGTAGCGTTTGGCGCTTTTTTCCGATAACCGGCCGTTTACCAATACCAGGTGGGCCCTGTATCGTTGCGCAGCGCGAAAGAAATTAAACCAGATCTCCTTTTCCATGACCAGGATCAGAGATGGCCTGATCTTACGCATCACTTTTTTTACGACGAACGGAATGTCGAAGGGCATGTAAAAGATTAGATCAGCCTCGCGCTTAAATATTTTTCCGGCGAGTTCGTAGCCGGTGCGGGTGGTCGCCGAAACTACCAGGCTGTGAGTAGGATACCTTTTTCGTATTGTGCGAATCAGAGGACGGGCCGCGTTGGTTTCCCCGACAGAAACGTTGTGGAACCAGATAACCGGCTTACCCTTTGAGGAGAATTCTGGGAGAAAGCCGAGGCGCTGCTTGAGTCCCGGCAAGTACTTATCCCTCTTTAAAAGAAAGTACGGGAGCAGGGCAATGAGCGACAGTGTATATACGGCACTATATATAAAAAACATCGCGAAGCTTTTTAGGATCCAAAAACGCGGGTCCAGGCAGCATTTGATCTAAGGGCGGCCGAATCAGGTTCTGATTTCTATTTTACCCGTTCCATGTACTTTTCCTCACGCGGATTTACACGGATCTTTTCCCCCGCCGTCATGAAGGGCGGCACATAGAGGGTCACACCATTCTCAAGAGTCGCGGGTTTGTTCGAATTCGAGGCGGTCGCACCCTTCATCACGGGTTCCGTTTCGGTGATCTCGAGTTCGAGCGACTGGGGGAGCAACACGCCGATCGGTGTTCCTTCAAAAAA
>JAOTWT010000323.1 GCA_029862725.1 Acidobacteriota bacterium
AGCCTATTCAAAGACCTACGGGGAAAGGGCGACCCGAAACATATGGCGTGCCCGAACGCGTCTTCGTGTAACCGACGGCCTCAATATCCGAAAACTGATCAACGACATCAAGAGCGGGCGGGAGACCGCGCTTTCTGAAAAAGTTCTGGACGATCTGCCGGAAGGACAGATTGGCAGTATAGTGCGAACCGATTTTGAAGAGGATGAGGTCGAGTACAAGATCCTCAGAAAGATCGTCGGCAGCAAATTGAAAAACAAGACTTATGAACTTAAGACGACCATTCTGCGTCCGTATGAGGACGAATACACCGAGGATATTTGCGAAATGATGCGCAGTTTTGAACTCACAGATTGATCGCCTGCTACAATATCTATGTCGGCATTCGATATTGGAAACAACCTGAACGGATCCGATTCGATCTAACGAGTCCGATTTGGAGAACAAACTCCAAACCACAGCTAAAAGAAATGAAGAAACTTCTGCTTACAATATTCGTGCTCACATTTGGTTTTTTCGCTCAAACCAGCGCACAAACGGTATCCGGCGGGATATCGAAAGGGGGCGTGTCAAAAGGAAAGACCGTCCGCGGATACGTTGTTTTGAATATTCCCGGCGGCCTGCATGTGAATTCCTACAAACCAGAGAGTGAATACGCTATCCCGACCCGCGTAACGGTTACGGGATCCGGAGTTTCGGCTTTCGGGGTTACTTATCCGCCGGGTAAAAAGAGAAAATTCAGTTTTTCGGAGACGCCGATCAGCGTCTATGAAGGGCGGGCGTATTTTGGATTCAAAGTCACGGTACCAAAGAATTTTACGGGCAGGACTTTTCGGGTCAAGGCGGCCGTCAGGTATCAGGCATGCACGGACGAGGTGTGTTATGCTCCCAAAACAAAGACGATTTGGATCACCGGACGCGTAAGGTGACGTGTCGCTCGCCGCTAATCGATTGTAAATCCCTCCGGAACAAATTCAAGAGCAATTAGTTTTCCATCTGATTTCGAGCCGCTTTCCGCTGCGGCGTAGGTGACCACGACATCCGCCTTCGGCGGCTCCTTGCCGCACCGCAGGTTCGCGTCGATGTCCCTGCGAAACGTAACGATCAGCATTTGCTGAGGTGTCCTGGTACTCAGCGACAGCTTACCTGACGAAGTGGCAACGGACAGCCCGAAACCCTTCGAACTGCACTCGACCTTCTCTATGACTCCCATCACCCTCGTCTCGCCCGCCAACGGCTTTCGAAGAATCGAATGCAGTCCCTCGTCCATCATCCTCTTCCGCTCACGTTCGATCGCTTCCCTTATCGCTTCCGGCGAATCCCCTTCGACCTCGATTGTGCGTCCCTCACCGCCTTCGCCTGAGCTGATAAAGATCACCTTTTTATCGCCGGCAATCTCATCTTCCGATTTGAATCTGAAATGGTCCGGCACGAATGTGACGGCCTTCAGTTGACCGTTCTTTTTGGAAACACCCGTTGGAAGAAAATTCACGACGACCTTTGAATCCGTGAGGCTGTAGTCGCAATTTACAGTCTCACCTTCCGGGATATCGGTAACGGCGACCAGTTTCAACTTTTGAAATCCAACGCTCCTGAACGAGTGGACATTGCCTTCCAGATCTTCGAATTTGTAGGTCACGTCGCTGCCGTTACAACTGATCTTCCGTATGAACCCGATCTCCTGAACCTCACCGGCGGCCGGTTTGACGATATTATTATTGAGCCGGGTCAGCTCACGTTCGCGTTCGATTTTCTCCAATTCCTCAGAGGACAGCCCTCCGGGTGCGCCGCTATCGAATGAGTCGTTCGGATTATTCCTAAACCGTTCGGCAAGTTCGCGATTACGCATCTCCACTTCGCGGTGGTTCTTGACCATCGCGAGTATCTGATTTGCCGAGTACCGCTGTTTTTCGTCGACCGCGGATCTCATGATCTCGTTGGCTATCGACTCCGCTTTTTCGAACTCTTTTCGACGGATATAGATCTGAGCGAGATTCAGCAAAGAGGAATCGTTGCCCGGCTGCAGGCGAAGTGATTTTTTTAGATATTCTTCAGCTTCCCCAAGGTTCTCGTCCATCACCAGGTTTACAAACGCATAGAGGTCGTAAGCTGCCGCAAAATCCGGATTGAGGCCGATGGCCTTTGTCAGGAGAACCCGGATCTTTTTCGCCTTTTCTTCCCCGTAGTACCCGATAAGACCGTCCTCACCCTCGTCTTCGCGGCTCAAGAGTGATGCGTAACTATAATGGGCGTAATAACTCCCGCTTCCGGCGGCGACCGCTTTTTCGAGGTAGGGCTTTGCCTCGCTGTTTTTTTTGAGACGCATCTTAACGAGTCCCATCGAGGTGTTGGCCCGTACCTGTTCGGGATTGAGTGCTAGTGCCTTATTGAGATAGATCTCGGCATCGGACAACTCGTTTTGCCTGAACAAAAGATCTCCGAGATAAGCGAGCGCATCCGCTTCGGCGAGCGGGGTGGCGGTCATTCCCTCCTCAAAAACAAGCTTTTGCTTAAAGGTCGCGACAAGCCGCGTAAACTTTCGCTGTTTGACGTACTTGCGAAGAATCTTCTCCATCTCACCGTAGCCGTAGCCAAATGCCTCGGCAAATGCCTTTTCAGGGTCGGATTCGTTCTTGGCAAGTTCGATAAAGCGGCTCAGTTTGTCGGTTTCATTACGGATCGCGAAATAGTGTACGAGCGCCCATGCCTGCGCGTAAAAGACGGATCGTGAGTGGTCGCCGCTGCGATGAAGCGAGTAATTGTCGACCGCGAAAAACTGGGTCAAAGGGATAAACTCGGTTGTGCTCAGAAACATCAAATGGTCGTTTCTGAGGTTCCCGAGCACGACCTTCTGGTCGTCTTCGATTTCAAAGGTCGAATAGTATTCGGCGAGCCCTTCATTCAGCCACGGCGGAATCTGCGATCTTTCAAAGTTATTGCTAAGCAGAGAGTGGACATACTCATGAAAAATCGTCTCGTAGGTGTCTTTTCTGTCGCCCCCGGCCGAAAGCGTTATGTAGTTGACCTCTTCGCCGGGTTGAAAATAACCCGCGATCCTCTTATCCGGTTTGCCGTCGGCACGCTTTGGAAGGAACGGCATGTAGGATTTTTCATTCTTGAAGACGACAACGTTTGTGCCGACGGTTTCCGTCAGACTGATGCGCGGAAAAAGCAGGGCAAAAACCTGCCTGAACTGCTCCAGCCTGGTCGCCGCGGCCCTGATTTCATTTTCTTTCGCGTTTCCGATCAAATGAAAGTTTTTCGAACGGACGCTGATCCAGTTGTCGTCGGCTGCCACGCCGGCCGACAACGAGAGGGTGAGAATCACCAAAAGCGAAAGGGCTCTTATTTTCTTCAAATTCTGCATCGCGATTCGTAGCGGAAATTCTAGCGCTCCTGGTTTCCGCCGTCAATTTTTCCTGCCGATCACGGACATCAAACGACCAGTTTTTCCGTACCTCGCCTTTTCCAAGCGATATGAAAAAAACAGGTCGCTTCTTTCCATCGTGCAAAACGGCGCGATCGAGATGTTCTTGGGATTTACACCGGCGGCGACAAGTTGCTCGGAGTTTGCACGATTTAGATCGATGAGCGCGTGCCCCGGCCGCGTTTCTTTGAATAGATTTCCGCTTGTGGAAAAGTTTTTTGCGAAGGTGTCGATCACATCTTGTCCGATCTCGTATCGTTCGCATCCGGCGGCCGGGCCGATTGCGACGATCAATTCGTCCGGCTTCGATCCGAATTCATAGGTCATTCTAGCAAGAGCTTTCTGGACAATCGATTCCGCGGTACCCCGCCAGCCGGCGTGAATCGCGGCAAAAGCCCTACGTTGCGGGTCACCGATCAGGACAGGTACGCAATCGGCAGTCTTTACCCCGACAAGCACGCCCTTGAGGTTTGAGACAAGACCGTCGTGTTCGTCTTCGGTCGTTATGACGTCAGATTCGGTTTTTATCGATTTAACACTCGCGCTGTGGATCTGCCAAACGGTCGTCAGCCGGTAATTTCCACCCAATGCATTTAAGAAGCGCTTACGGTTTTCGGCAATGTTCTCGTCCGTATCTTCTCCAAAGCCAGCCAGATTCAGGTCGTTTTCGGGAAAGGGCGAAACGCCGCCGAGCCGGGTTGAGAACCCGTTTGTAAAACCGGCTGCTTCGAGCGCCTCTGCAACAAGAACCCGCACGCCGTCTTTGTCTAGCCAGTAAAAGGGCGAATCTGTTAAGGTTGTGTCACCCATTTCAGGTGCGTTCTTAATGATTTTATCTATCGGAACCGACATCATCGAAGTTTATCGCATACGCGAAACTATCGAAAGAACTCCGCGCTTTGCAGAGCGTGTGTTCACCGACGTCGAACGCGAATACTGCGAGT
>JAOTWT010000011.1 GCA_029862725.1 Acidobacteriota bacterium
TGTCTGACCGGCAATCGAAACCGTTACGCTCTCGCCCGGATCCGTCCAGCCCCACACAGGTAACTGTTTACCGCGCTGGAGGACGGCGTGATCCGAAAACAAACGCGCCAGGCTGAGATTTGCGTGCGCGGTTTGGGCTGAAGCCAGGAAAAGGCAAAAAAAGAGCGTGATCAGAACGCTCTTCGACAATCTTCTGCACTTTGATCTCAACATGATTCTTTAAACGCCTCGCTGCCACCCGTGGCCTTCAAGCTTCCGAAACGAGACAATTGCACGATTTCGTCGCGTCAGCAACGGATCAACAAAGAATTTACCCGTCTTCCCCCACCTTGAGCACCGCAAGAAATGCTTCCTGCGGAATCTCGACACGGCCTACCTTTTTCATCCGTTTCTTGCCGGCTTTCTGTTTCTCTAAAAGCTTGCGTTTGCGAGAGATATCGCCGCCGTAGCATTTCGCGGTGACGTTCTTCCCCATCGCCTTTACATTCGAACGCGAGATCACCTTGGTACCGATCGCGGCCTGGATCGGGACCACGAACATCTGACGCGGGATCAGTTCTTTCATCTTCGAGACAAGGGCCCTTCCGGTCTTGTCCGCCGAATTGCGGTGAAGTATAAGCGATAGCGCATCGACCGGTTCGCCGAGGACGAGGACATCCAGTTTGACCAGATTGCCTTCCTTGTAACCCGAAAGATGATAATCGAGCGATGCGTAGCCCCTCGAGACCGATTTCAGACGGTCATAGAAATCCAAGACTATCTCATTCAAAGGGAGTTCGTAGACGAGCATCACGCGGGTCGTCGTGACATATTCAAACTTCTTTTGGACGCCGCGTTTTTCGTCCAGGAGCGGAAGTATACCGCCGAGGTACTCATCCGACGTCAGGATCGTCGCCTCGATATAGGGTTCTTCAATCTTGTCGATCCGGACCGGGTCCGGCATCTGCGATGGGGAATCAACCTCAATCACCGAGCCATCGGTTTTTGTGACGCGATAACGCACCCCCGGCGCTGTCGTTATCAACTCGAGGTCGAACTCGCGTTCGAGCCGCTCCTGGATTATCTCCATGTGAAGCAGGCCGAGGAAACCGCAGCGAAACCCAAATCCAAGTGCGGTAGATGATTCCGGTTCATAAAAGAAGGAGGCGTCGTTAAGCCGGAGCTTGTCCATCGCGTCGCGGAGCTCTTCATACTGCGCCGCATCGGTCGGATAGAGACCGGAAAAGACCATCGGTTTTATTTCCTGAAACCCCGGCAATGCCTCGGGCGCCGGATCCGCGGCCGACGTGATCGTGTCGCCGATCTGCACATCGGCAACCGTCTTTATCGAGGCCGTCAGAAACCCGACCTCACCCGCCGAAATCTCATCGATCGGGGTCGGGACCGGCCGGTTTACTCCAAGGGTCTCGATCAGATACTCGCGTCCCGTATTAAAGAGCTGGATTTTCATTTTCTTTTTGATCGTCCCTTCCATGACACGGAAAAGAACGACGACACCGCGGTAAGAGTCATACCAGCTGTCAAAGATCAGCGCTTTTAGAGGTGCGTTTCTGTCGCCCTTCGGAGGGGGAATGTCGCGGACAACGGCCTCGAGGATTTCTTCCACGCCTTCGCCGGTTTTTGCGCTCGCCAGAATCGCGTTGTCGGTCTCGAGGCCGATTATGTTCTCGATCTGACGAAGTATCCGTTCGGGTTCAGCGGAGGGCAGATCGATCTTGTTGAGGACGGGAATCAGCTCGAGGTCGTTTTCAACGGCGAGATATGTGTTCGCAAGAGTCTGCGCTTCGACTCCCTGCGAAGCGTCGACAATCAGAAGCGCACCTTCACAGGCAGAGAGCGAGCGCGACACCTCATAGGAGAAATCGACGTGCCCCGGTGTGTCGATCAGATTTAGAACGTATTGCTCGCCGTCTTTTGCCTTGTAGTCGAGCCGGACCGCATGTGACTTGATCGTGATCCCTCGTTCACGCTCAAGATCCATGCTGTCGAGCATCTGGTCTTCCATATCGCGGTCAGTGACGGCTCCTGTGAACTGCAGAATGCGGTCGGCAAGAGTCGACTTTCCGTGATCGATATGCGCGATTATCGAGAAATTTCTAATGTGTTTCGAGTCCATAAAACAAACAGCAGCCCTTTTGAAAGCGCCGTTCATAAAGATAACAAATGGCAGTTTGATACGCACTTCGCACCGGCACGTTCTACACAGACTTCAATTGATGAACAAATTTCGCCGCCGTCACGTAAGCAAATGAAACACATAACCACCCGATCGATCACTTCTGCGGAGAGCCTTATGAGAAATCTTAGCGTGTCGTCAATTATCCTTGCCCTTTTGGTTTTTGTTGTACTGTTTCCCAACCGCGGATATGCGCAGGTTGAATTCCGGCCCGATGAGTTTCAAATTTCGCACAAGAAATTTGTGCTCAAGAACGGTCTGACCCTACTCGTACACGAGGACAAGAGCGTCCCGATCGTAGCCGTAAACATGTGGTATCACGTCGGTTCGCGCGATGAGAAACGGGGGCGGACAGGATTCGCACACCTTTTTGAACACTTCTTTTTTAACGGCTCCGAAAACCATCCTTTTGGGTTCCGCGAAGCGATGGATGACCTTGGCGCAAACAACCGAAACGGCACCACAAATGCCGACCGCACGAATTTTTTTGAGGACGTTCCGGTTTCAGCCCTCGAAAAGACGCTTTTTCTTGAGGCAGACCGAATGGGTTTTCTGGCCGGCTATATTTCGCAGGAGATGCTGGACCGCGAAAAGGGTGTTGTACAAAACGAAAAACGAAGGGGTGAAAACCAGCCGTACGGTCGTGTTTTTAACGAAATCACAGAAGCCGTTTACCCCTATTCACATCCCTATTCATGGCCGACCATCGGAACTATGGAAGACCTGAGTGCCGCGACACTTGATGACATAAAAACCTGGTATCAAACATATTATGGCCCCAGCAACGCTGTAATTTCACTGGCGGGTGATATTTCACCGGAAAAAGCGCTCGATCTGGTAACAAAATATTTTGGGGATATTCCCCCCGGTCCCGCACTCCCTCGAATGCGGGAGTGGACACCGGAGTTCGACGGCAATATGCGCGATGAGATGGAAGACCTGGTTCCACAGACACGTGTCTATCGTGTCTATCACGCGCCATCGTGGCGGGACCCTCAAATTCAAAGCCTGAACCTTTTTGCGGACATACTTGCAGGTTCAAAATCTTCAGTGCTAGCCCGGGCTCTGGTATATGAAAAGAAGCTCGTGACCAATGTCTCGGCGGGTTTGTTTGAACGTGAGCTAAGCAGCCTTTTCCTGATCACAGCGACAGTAAGAGACGGAGTGGACCCTTTGGCCGTAGAAGCGGAAATTGATCGATTGATCGCGGATACCATTGAATCCGGGATCTCCAAAACCGACCTGCAGAAGTTTCAAAGCAGAAATCTTGCGCAATTTCTAAGAGGAAGCGAACGTCTAGGGGGTTTTGGAGGACGATCCGATATTCTTGCCGCGAGCCAGACGTATGGAGGCAATCCCCTCGCGTATCTCGACAGGCTGGAGACGATGGCTAAGGCCACGCCCGAATCGGTCTCAGCGGCAGCTTCAGACTGGCTTACGAAATTTCATTATACGATGACTGTAAAACCGGCTCCCAAGCTTTCAAATGAAAAAACCTCTGTCGACAGAAAGGTTGTTCCGGGAATCGGAGCGGCCCCGGACGTCAAGTTTCCGGCGGTTCAGCGTGCGACGCTTTCCAACGGTCTTGGCATACTTTTGCTCGAGAGGCATTCGATTCCGATCGTCAATATGGCGCTTGCCGTCGATGCGGGAACTGCATCAGACACTGCCGAGAAGGCAGGTCTTGCCTCATTGACAATGGGTCTCCTCGATGAAGGCACTAAAACAAGGAACGCTTTTGAAATCGCCAACCAGCTGGATTCTTACGGCGCGTCACTTAGTACCGGAAATTCACGCGATCTTTCATTGGTACGACTCCAGGCGACAAAAACAAATCTTGCGCCTTCACTCGAGATCTTCGCGGATGTAGTTCTCAATCCTTCGTTCCCGGCGGACCAGTTCGCAATTCAAAAACAGCGCGCGATCGCTGGTATTGGACAAGAGAAAGCGCAGCCAAGCGGAATGGCTATCCGCGTTGCGACCGGGATTCTCTACGGAAAGGATCACGCCTATGGAAAACCCGGGTCGGGTTTCGTCGAATCCGTAGATTCGATTTCGCGCAGTGATCTCGCAAGCTGGCATGCGTCTTGGTTCAAACCCGGCAGTTCGACTTTGATCGTTACAGGGGATACCACGATGGCCGAAGTAAAATCGCTTTTGGAAAAAGCCTTTGGAAAGTGGAATTCGGGAACATCTCCGAAGAAAAGCCTATCCACAGTAGCCAGCACAAAAGGCCGCCGGATCTTTTTGATAGACAAACCCGATGCACCGCAGTCGACGATCTTTGCAGCACACGTCACAAAGCCGAGCGGGCAGCCCGAAGATCTTGCCTCTGAGCCGCTTTTCCGAAACTTCGGTGGAATGTCCACTTCGAGATTAAACCGAAACCTAAGGCTCGAAAAGCATTGGAGCTATGGAGCGTCTGGAAGTCTTATCGAATCACGCGGGCAGCAGACGTTTTACGTTTTGGCACCTGTGCAAACGGACAAGACAAAAGAAACCATGATTGAGGTCGTAAAGGAAATTAAAGGAGTGGCCGGCGAGCGGCCTGTCGAGGGAGAGGAGTTCGAGAGCATAATGAGAAACATGACGCTCCGGCTTCCCGGGCGATTCGAAACGCTGTCATCGCTGGAAGGAGCCGCGCTCGAAATGGTCAACTACAATCTTCCGGATGACTACTGGGCGCACTACGCGAAAAATGTACGCAGTTTGACCGAGGCAGATTTAGCAAAAGCAGGCAAGGTATTTGTTCGTCCCGATGAACTCATCTGGATAATCGTGGGAGATCTTAAGAAAATCGAGGCCGGGGTCCGGGAACTCGACTACGGCGAGATCATCAAGCTCGATCAGGATGGCAATCCGGTAAAGTAACTGCAAAATGTGCAGGTGAGAAATGTAGAGGCGGTCATCAGGTTTTAGGTCGAAAAGGAGCCTCTGCACTCGCAATGGACCACAAGCCGCTCGCTATCGACTTTCAACGGATGTAATTATTGCGCTAAACTTACAATCGTAGTAGTTTCAACGGTTTTGAAGTGTCTATGATCGAATTTAAAGAAGACACCTGCACCGCCTTCGAACAGGCTTCGCGGCTTGAATGGCTTGAGACAAACGGAATTGGCGGGTTTGCCTCATCGACCGTTTCCTGCGCCAACACGCGCCGCTATCACAGTCTCCTGACCGCTGCCACAAAGCCTCCGCTCGGGCGTATCACAGCACTTTCAAAGTTTGAGGAAATCGTCACGATCGACGGCGTCGCATTCGAGATTTCGGCTAATCAGTATACCGGTTCGATCCATCCGAGGGGTTTCGAGTATCTCTCGCGGTTTCGCCTCGATCCGTTTCCGGTCTGGACATATGAGTTTGGCGGCATTGAATTGGAACGCCGAATATTTATGGTAAACGGCGAGAACACCACCGTCTGCGCCTGGAAGGTGCTCTCCAAGGTTGCGGGGCGCGACGCCGATATCGGACTCGAAATAAAGCCGTTAGTTTCATTTGTCTCCTATCACGGCCTGCAGCGTGAAGACCCCTCGATCCAGACCAGCTACCAGACTACAGACAACTGCGTACTTATAAATCCGTTTCCCGGCGAGCCGGAGCTCTTCTTTTGCCACAGCGGCGCGACACACGCGAAGTCAGGCCACTGGTATTACGGATTCCAGTATCCAATCGAAAAAGAAAGAGGATTTGATTTTAGCGAGGACCTCTTTCAACCCTTTACGCTTTCCTACGATCTCAGGGATGAAGCGGTCGTCATAATCTCGACAAAACAGCACGATCACCGACGCGCCCCTGATTACGAGGAGAAAGAAATCGACCGCCGGAAAAAACTGACGGAGATTGCCGGACCAAAAGATGCCTTTGAGAAGCAACTAGTGCACGCGGCCGACCAGTTCATCGTCGACCGTGGATCCGGAAAGACCGTCCTTGCCGGTTACCCCTGGTTTTCAGATTGGGGCCGCGACACGATGATCGCACTTCCCGGACTCGCACTTGCGACGAATCGCGAGGGCATCGCGAAGAACATTCTTCGCGAGTTTTCAGAACATATTTCCGAGGGGATGCTCCCGAACCGGTTTCCCGATGAGGGGGAAACACCCGAATACAACACGGCGGATGCGACGCTCTGGTACTTTGAAGCGATCAGGGCTTATCTCGAAAAGACAAAGGACTTTGAATTCGTCAAAGACGAACTCTACGAGAAACTCGTCGAGATCATCTTCTGGCACCGGAAAGGAACGCGGTTTGGTATCAGAGTTGCCGAAGACGGTCTGCTGGAGGCCGGCGTGCCTGGTCTGCAGCTGACCTGGATGGACGCAAAATACGGCGACGAGGTGTTTACTCCGCGCATCGGCAAGCCGGTTGAAATCCAGGCGCTGTGGTACAACGCGCTCGAGACGATTCGAGCGCTGGCGCTGAAGTTTGAAGACACGGACGGGCGCCGTCTTTACCGCGAGATGTCTTCCAAGGCAAAAAAGACATTTAACAAGGAATTCTGGAACAAAGATGGCGGATACCTTTACGACGTCATCGGCGACAACTTCAAAGACGACTCGATTCGTCCCAACCAGATCTTCGCGGTTAGCCTGAAGCACTCCATGGTGAGCATGTACCGCGCCAAAAAAATCGTGCAAGTCGTCGAAAGGGAACTTTTTACGCCGGTCGGCCTGCGTTCGCTCGCGCCATCGGACCCCGCGTACAGAGGTGTTTATACCGGTTCCCCGTGCGAACGCGATTCGGCCTACCACCAGGGAACGGTCTGGGCATGGCTGATGGGAGCGTTTGTTGAGTCGTTGCGGAGGACCTACCCGAAGGGTCGGAAGTTCAAGCAATACGAGCTTCGCATCAGGCGCGGATTCGAGAAACACCTTGAAGAGCACGGTGTCGGCCAGGTATCGGAAATATTTGACGGCGACGAACCTCACAAGCCAAGGGGCTGTTTTGCGCAGGCGTGGAGCGTCGCAGAGCTTCTGCGGGTTTTTGACTGAGTCGCTTCGCGGTGATGGGGGAAGGGTGACGGGTAATGGATTAATTGAAGATAGATGATTTAAGCCGAACTCTGATTTATGAGAAATTCCCGCTCATGACACTTTCTCACACCGACCTGAATGCGATAAAAACTTTTCATCTCTCCGGTAGAAATATGTCTTTCAACACTCGAATCAAGATTGGACAATCTCGAGAATCGATTCGACCATCTCGAGACCCGATTCGACAAACTCGAAGATCGCTTCGATAATCTCGAGAGCCGATACGACAAACTCGTAGCACGAGTGGCCAATCTTGAAGTCGATGTCTCCGGGCTAAAACAGAGTTTTTCAGATATGGAAGCCGGAATTAGTGCTCGCTTTGTAAAGATCGATGGCTACTTCGACACCTTGTTCAGGCAGATGGAAAGAAACCGGCAGGAGGCGCTTCTGTTCAATAAAAGATTGGCCGATCTGGAAAATCGGGTTGAGATATTGGAAAGTAAATCAGTAACCTAAATTCCGATAAACAAGATTGGCCAAAGGAACGGCGGATTTAAAAGACCCGTGATTACTTATCGAGGAGACTGCGTCAGCAAGATGCCGGTTGAATTCCGGTGGCTCCCCTGCCGGGAGCGCGCCACGCGAGTCCAGATTGTACCTGCGGCCCGGAAGATTCATCCACTAAGCTCGAAATGAACCAAGAGCGGAGACATTTTGTTATGAAGTTGACTAGCAGCATTTGTACACGAAGCATCTCTATTGTCTTTTTTGTACTATTTTGGCAGTTTCCCATCTCCGCTCAAAACTTTACGAACCCTATTCTTCGCGGCGGATATCCGGATCCTTCGATCTGCCGGGTCGGTCGCGATTTCTATCTCGTCAATTCGACCTTCGAGTATTTCCCGGGCCTGCCGATCCATCACAGCCGCGATCTCGTCAACTGGCAACTCGTGGGGCACGGATTGCACCGCAAGGAGCAGGTCACAGCCGCCGTCAACCTCGTCGATGTTCAATCCGACGGCGGGATCCATGCTCCGACGCTACGCTGCCGCGACGGTAAGTTCTATATCGTCACGACCAATGTCTATTCGCCGCTTGATAAGGCCAAACCGACAGAGTTTGTCAACTTCGTAATCACAGCGGACAAACCGGAGGGGCCATGGTCGGACCCGATTGTGTTCGAGGGCGCCCCGGGTATCGACCCCGATATCTTTTTCGACGAAGACGGAAGGGTCTGGTACGCCGGAACCCATTCACCTGAAAAACCCAGATTCCCCGGGGAAGGCGAGATTTGGCTTCAGGAAATAGATACGAAAAACTGGAAGCTTACCGGCGAACGCCATTTCTTATGGAGAGGCGCCTGCGGCGGCACATGGGCGGAAGGTCCCCATATCTACAAACGCGACGGACGTTACTACCTGATGGTTGCCGAAGGCGGGACCCACTTCGATCACGGCGTAATGATCGCGGTCAGCGACAAGATCACCGGGCCCTACCAATCAAACCCGCGGAATCCGATCCTTACCTCACGGCATCTTTCTTACGATAACTGGGTCCACAGTACAGGACATGGAGATTTGGTCGAACTGGAAGACGGGCGGTGGTACATGGTCGCACTCGGAATCCGCGGCGACGTCAACCGCGCTTCAAATATGGGCCGCGAAACCCACCTGGTCCCGGTCCGATGGGAACGCGAGCCGTACTGGTGGAAAGAAGTCAAATACGAGTGGCCGGTCGCGGCACCGCAATCCGGACGAGTCGAAATCAAAACGCCGTTGCCCTATCCGGGCGGGAATCAATACAGAAATGACTCGTTTGTCGACAACTTCGAAACGAAGGCCCTCAACATGGAATGGAACTTCAGGCGCTATCCGCTTCAGGGAATCTACTCGCTGGACGCAAATCCGGGCCATTTGCGGCTTTACGCAAAACCGGAAGTGATCGCCGAACGCGGTCGTGCTTCTCTGATGGGATTCCGCCAAACGGAAACAGATTTCGATTACACCGCGAAGATGTATTTCGAGCCTTCAGCAGAAAACGTGGAAGCCGGCATCATCCTGTTTCAGAAAGACGACAACTATATTAGTTACGTCGTCGAGAAAAAGGACGGGAAGCATTTTCAAAAACTAGTCCTCGCTAAGCCGAAGGAGGAACCCAGAGTATTCAAACGCCAGATTATTCCGCACTACGCCGGTAGCATTCTCCTCCGAGTTTCCTCGCGTGCAGGTTCTTATGATTTTGAGTATTCAATTGATAAAGGCGAGTCTTTCAACATTTTTACCGGAGTAGAGTTGAGTTCCGTCGATATATTGAGCAAGGGTTACACCGGTGCCTATCTCGGAATATACGCGACAAGCAACGGCCAAACATCCAAAGACTATGCTGATTTCGATTGGGTCAGGTATGAAGGGTACCCGAGGAACTGAACTTCAGGGTCCGGAATTCGGGATTCGGGAAATGGCCACAATGGTGATCAGAATCTTGCAGGAACAAAGTGTAACGGGCACAGCTTCGGGCAAAGCGGTCGTGTAGATTCTGGTACTTGCATTCCGTCCTTTTGGAATGGCTTCGCCCGGTCGCGCTCACTGCAGGTGGGTCGCCTGCGGATCGGTTAAATGCGGTATAGCTTTTGAAATACGACAGAAAAGGAAAGCCACTCGCTCACTGACTATAGATCCCTTTGGATTGATAAATGACTAATTGCTTTTCCGCGGACGTGTCGCCGGCGGTTTATTGTCGCTAGACTTTGCAAAATAGCCTTCGCGGTGGGTTAGCTTTATGTTTTCGTTGCTCAAAACCCCGTTCGCGATCTGAATCTCGATTTTCCGGTATGAGCCGTCCTGTGTCTGATCGATCGGCTCATAGGCAAGCAGATATTGCGAACGCATTTCTTCCTGTATCTGGTCGAAGGCCTTTCTGAGTTCAAGCTCATCCCTTGGGTAAAAAGCCTTTCCACCCGTGTTTTCCGAGATCTTATTCAAAGCGTCCTTATCAACACCGCGGTAAAAATTGTCACCGATTCCAATCGAATAAATGACTGCTTCGGCCTTCAACGCAGCATTCACGGCATCATCCAGACTCTTCGTACCGTAAGTGTTGGCACCGTCCGTCAGCAGCACAATCGCGCGCCTCGTTCCTTCCGGAGCGGGACCCAGAATCTCTTCCGAAGTGACCCAGACCGCATCCCAGATCGCCGTCGACATCGATTCCTGCTGGCGCGTCCCTACGACGGGCGGTGTGCCGACAACTACGCCGCCGCCGCTATATCCCGCAGGCGGTACAAAGTTGACGCGATCGACGGCGCGCCGAAGACGCGAGATATTGTTCGTCATTCCCTGTTCGAGCGTCGCTTCGCCTGAAAACGAGATCACGGCGACCTCATCCTTGGAAGGCCGGACGACGGACTCGAGAAACGACTTCGCCGCCTCCTTTTCTTCCGGAAGTGTGCGGACCTGAGACTGGCTGGTGTCGATGAGGATCGTGAGCGAAAGCGGCAGGTCGACCCGACGTGTGAAAGCGACGATTTCCTGTTGTTTCCCGTTTTCGAGAATACGCACGTCTTCCTGTTTGAGGGTCGTAACCAGCTTTCGCTTTCTGTCCTGGGCCGTAAAAAGAACGTTCACGACCTCAGAATCAATCTCGATAACATCATCCGACTGATCGAGTATTGGCGGAGTGGGAACAGCATCGGGCGAGGTATCCGTGACGGGTTTCCGGGGAACCTGCTGCGCGTTCGTCGCCGTAAAACCGTCCGCAAAAAAGCCAACGGCGGCCAAAAGAGCTATTAACACGAGTAAAGGAGCAATTTTCATTTGGTTTATTTAAGGGTGTCCCGAATTGCCCGGTATTCCGTTTTCGTGCGGATCCTGTATTTCTTTTCGAGCTTTTTGTCCCTGAAGCGAACTTCGATCTTTCTCGTCTTACCGTCAAATTCCTGATTCTCAGGTTTATAGGTCACAATGTACTGACCCTTCAATTCCTTCGAGATTTTTGCAAAGGACCTTTCGAGAGCAAGCATATCGCCTGTAAAAAAGGCACGTCCGCCGGTCTCTTCGCAAAGCTTTTCGAGGAGTTTGTCACCCTTATCCTTGATCGTTCCTACTTCGACTCCGGGGACCGAGCCGAGAAAACCTTCTTTTGTGGAGATGCCAAAAATCGTGGTCTCCGTTCGCTGCGCGATATCGATAGCGTCTTCAAGTTCCGCCTTGCTAAACGTATCGTCGCCATCGGTAATCACCACGATCACGCGCCGTCCAGGTGCATTCCGCAGCTTTTGGTCGGCGAACTGCCAGATGGCGTCATAAAGCGCGGTTTGCGAACCGACGTCTTTAATGCGTTCTACCGCGCGGTCGAGAAGGTCCGTCTTGTCGGTGAAGTCCTGGTGCAGTTCGACCCGGTGATCAAAGGTCATAAATGCGCCTTTGTCCTTCCGCAACTGCAAGACCGTGTAGAGAAAGTCCTTGGCAGCACGCTTTGAAAAGGTCAGCTTCCCGGACGTCGAAGGAGACGTGTCCATCAGTACACCTACGAATACCGGTGGATTGTTCAGCTCGTTTGTAAAAAATGTGGTCTCCTGCGGGACGCCGTCTTCATAAATGATGAAGTCGTTTTGATTCAGGCCGGTCACGAGTTCTTTTTTCTTCTTTTTTTCCGTCACCGTGACGGGGAGACGCACCTCAAATACCGATACCGGTTCGTCGTCATCGGGCGGAGTCGGAGTGGGGTCTTGTGCCAAAACGGAAGCAGCTCCAATCGAGAACGCAAAGAATGCAAAAATAATTTTCGAAAGACTTTTCATAAATACGAATATCCAGATAACAACGGGTTTTCGATGTTCGACAAGGGCACAATGTTGCCCGAAGTCAACCACGCATTATCCTGCGGCGTGTTCCAAGTTTCAAGTTCCGAGTTCCAACTTCCAGGTTCGCGGGTCGTTTACTCAACTCAAAACCTGAAACCTGGAACCTGGAACTTGAACTATACACGGTTTCGGCTTGCCCGATTCAAGCGACCTCTGTAAGTTATTGATAATGAACAAGAATATCTTCCGTGAGTACGATATCCGCGGCATCGTCGGCGAAGACCTGACCGACCAGACAGTTGCCGAACTGGCGCTCGCAATTGGGGGTTTCTTTGCACAAAACAATGCTGAAAAGGTCGTTATAGGATATGACGCGAGGGAAAGTTCGCCGGGTTTTGCCGATCTTTTGACACGCGGTTTTAATGATGCCGGGATAGACGTTGTCTCGATCGGTCAGGTTCCGACACCGGTTCTTTATTACTCGGTATATACGTTGAAAGTTGACGGCGGCGTGATGATCACAGGTTCGCATAACCCTCCTAACTACAATGGTTTCAAGATTTGTCTTGGTAAACAAACTCTTTTTGGATCCCAGATCCAGGAGATTCGGGCTATTGGGGAAGGCGCGAGCGTGGGGACGCGGGAGGGCGAGAGAGGGGGATTTCGGGAAATTAACGTGATCGACGCGTATTGTGCCGATGTGCTTTCACGGGTCTCTTTTGGGCCAAGGCAACTCAAGGCGGTCGTCGACAGCGGTAACGGGATGGGCGGTGTCACGGGAATACCCGTTTTTAAGGCGCTTGGTGTCGAACTGGTCGAGCTTTATTCCGAACCCGATTCGAATTTTCCAAATCATCATCCTGATCCGACCGTCACTGAAAACCTCAACGATACGATTACCGCCGTAATGGGATCCGGTGCCGATATCGGGATCGCTTTTGACGGCGACGGCGACCGGATCGGTGTCGTTGACGAGACGGGCCGGATCATATGGGGTGACGAATTGATGGTGCTTCTGTCGCGTGCGGTGCTCGCCGAGAATCCGGGAGCGACGATAATTGCCGAGGTCAAGTGTTCGCAGAATCTCTACGACGACATCGCCAAACACGGCGGAAAACCCTTGATGTGGAAGGCAGGACACTCGCTCATAAAGGCCAAGATGAAAGAGACCGGATCGGTCCTAGCGGGCGAAATGAGCGGACATATCTTCTTTGCCGACAGATTTTACGGCTTCGACGACGCCTGTTACGCGGGAGCGCGTGTCCTCGAGATACTTTCTAAGTCCGGGAAGCCCTTGAGCGAGCTCCTCTCGGATCTGCCAGAGACCTATTCGACCCCCGAATTGCGTATTGACTGCCCCGAAGAAAAGAAATTCGAAATTGTTCAGCAGATCTCCGACGAATTCAGCAAAACCAACGAGGTGATCACGATCGACGGCGCGCGAATCAAGTTCGAAAACGGCTGGGGGCTCGTAAGGGCTTCAAACACCCAGGCGATCCTGGTTCTCAGGTTTGAGGCGCTTTCGGAAGAGGCACTCGTTGAGATTCGGGAAATTGTCGAGGGCCGTGTGAACGAGCTGATTCTGGAATGAGTTCTTTCGGAGATTAAGGGGATAATAGGGATAGGAAAGGAGTTGGAAGCGTTGTATCGCTGACAAGTCTTTTTCCAGGTGTTCTCCAGGGTCCCTTTGCGTCTCTGCGCCACTGAGGTAGGTAAAATGGGAATCGTAAAGCAATCCATCTTTACCGCGGCCAAATGAATTGGTCTTTTAAATTGCTTCCAGCTTCAGCAGTTGGTTCGGGTCAACATTCTTGTGTTCAGGGGCTTAAGGCCCATACATATGTGTAGTGCAGGCCAAGCCCGAGCTAGAACGCGGGGCAATTTAAAGAAAAGATACCGGTAGTAGATTCTCCGATCACCGATAACGAGACCGATTGGAGTCCAAACTCGCCGCCATAGGATTTTCCAGAGAGCCCATTGCTGCCGCCTCGATTTTGCCTGTCAAAATGTTTTTCTATGGGAATCAACCATCAATCACCCATCACAAATATCATTGACACCACGGCTAAAAGTTGGCGATAATCAATCCTTAAATGAGATTTCACAACGCAATAATTATTATTAGCAAATCGCGGGAACTCGCGAAGTAACGCGAGCCAAAGGTATCTTTGCGAAAGTCCCAGGTCTTACAAAAAGGCTTGGGGCTTTTTCATTGACCATTTATCAACTATCATTGTTCGCTTGGATTAAAATCAGTGATTTAAGCCGTTAAAGAAGCCAATGACCGAAATAAATCTGAAGAAAACGATCAACCTGCCAAAGACGGGATTCTCTCAAAAGGCGAACCTCGGACAGGCCGAACCGGCGCGTCTCAAGAAATGGACCGAGATGGATCTCTACGGGAAGATCCGCGAGGCCCGAAAGGGACGTGAGCAATTCATCCTCCACGACGGTCCGCCGTATGCCAACGACAGTATTCATATCGGTACCGCTTTAAATAAGATCCTCAAAGACTTTATCGTCAAGGCAGCGACGATGCGGGGCTTCGATTCGCCCTATGTCCCGGGATACGACTGCCATGGACTTCCGATCGAAAAGTATGTCGAAAAAGACCTTGCAAAGAAAGGCAAAAACAAAAACGATCTGCCAGTCGGCACTTTCCGCCGCATCTGCCGCGAACACGCCGCAAAGGCGCTCAAGGACCAGACCGCTGATTTTCAAAGGCTAGGCATACTTGGCGAATGGGACAATCCCTATCTAACGATGTCTCGCGAGTACGAATCCGAGACGGTGCGTTTGTTTGGGAAATATATCGAACGCGGGTATGTATACAACGGCCTGCGCCCGGTCCACTGGTGCGTTCATGACCAGACTGCGCTCGCCGAAGCGGAGGTGGAATACGCGGTTCATACATCGCCGTCTGTCTATGTGAAATTCCCGCTCGCATCGGACCCCACGGAGATTGATCCGGCGCTCGGCGGCAAAAAGGTTTTTGTACTGATCTGGACCACAACCCCCTGGACCTTGCCGGCCAATCTTGGGATCACCGTCCACCCGGAGTTCGAATACTCGGCGATCGAATCGAACGGCGAGGTCTTTATCGTCGCCTCGGAATTGGTAGGAAGCCTCCATAATACCTGCGGTCTCGCCGATGCTGTAGAACTCGTCCGTTTCAAGGGATCGGTACTCGATGGCCTTAAAGCCAGACATGCGTGGATCGACCGCGAATCGCTTCTCATGAACGGAGAGCACGTCACTCTCGGGGAATCCGATGCGGAGACCGAGCTGGACGTCAAGGAAGCCCGCGATAACACCAGCTCAGCTGGCACCGGTTGCGTTCATACCGCACCCGGTCACGGTCACGACGACTTTGTGATCGGAAAACAGTACGGGCTCGCCATCTATTGTCCGGTCGACAACGGAGGTAGGTTTACCGACGAGGTGGAGCATTTTGCCGGTCAACAGGTTTTCGATGCCAACAAGAATATAGTGGAGTTTCTGGAACAAAACGGCCTGCTTGTCTACACCGAGGATTATGAACACAGGTACCCGCACTGCTGGCGTTGCAAAAATCCTTTGATCTTTCGCGCAACCCCGCAGTGGTTCGTTTCTATGGACAAAAAGGCGGAAACGGGTGAAGCCGTATCGCTGAGGGAGAATGCCCGCAAGGAAATCAAAACCGTGAACTGGCATCCAGCGTGGGGTGAGGGCCGCATGGACAACATGGTCAAAGGGCGTCCCGATTGGTGCGTTTCAAGACAGCGCGCATGGGGAGTGCCGATTCCGGTATTTTACTGCAGCGGCTGCGAGGCGGTCTCCTCGGATGCCGAACTCGTTTATCACGTCGCCGACATATTTGCGAAGGAAACCTCGGATGCCTGGTACAACAAGGAGGCCGCCGAACTCATTCCCGAGGGCTACAAGTGTGGTTCGTGCGGCGGAAACGATTTTTATAAGGAAACCGATATCTTGGATGTCTGGTTTGATGCCGGCTCGTCATGCGTTGCTGTGCTCGGGACGCGCGAGAATCTCGCCTACCCGGCCGATGTCTATATCGAAGGCGGCGACCAGTATCGCGGCTGGTTCAATTCAAGCCTGATGTGCGGCCTTGTAAATCATGACAAGGCGCCCTATCGCAACGTGCTGACTCACGGCTGGGTCGTCGACGGCGAAGGAAAGAAACAGAGCAAGTCGATCGGCAATGTGACCGCGCCTAAAGAGATCATCAATCAGTCGGGGGCCGAGATCTTAAGGCTTTGGGCCGCGGCAGTGGAATACACCGAGGACGTGCGCGTCTCGGATGAAATACTGCTTCGCGTCGTCGACGCATACCGGAAGTTCCGAAATACGCTTCGCTACGCGCTCGGCAACCTCGATGGGTTCGACCCGGCAAATGACGCTGTCGCGCCTGATGAATTGCTGGAAATAGACCGTTGGGCGCTGGCCACGCTCGATCGCGTAATCGAAAAGGTCGTCGCGTCATACAAGGCTTTTGATTACCAGTCCGTCTACCGTGCGCTTTACGATTTCGTTACTGTCGCCCTTTCGGCGAGATATTTCGATATCATCAAGGACCGCCTTTATATCGCTGCCCCTGACAGTTTTGAGCGCCGTTCGGCACAGACGGCGGTCTACCATATCGCCGATTCGCTGACACGTCTTTTGGCACCGATCCTCGCGTTCACAGCCGATGAGGCATTTGAAAACCTCCCGGGCGAACGGCCGGAATCGGTCCATCTGACTGCATTTCCGGAAATCTCAGGCGTGGACGCCGCCGATTTGCTTTCGAAATGGGAGCGGCTTTACTCGATCCGCGACGACGTCCTGAAGCAGCTCGAAGAGGCACGCACGGAGAAAACGATCGGTTCGGGTCTCCAGGCGAAGGTGGTAATGACGGTGGACAAGGAAACAATGAACTTCCTGCTCCCGTATTATGAACGGCTTCGATATTTATTTATCGTGTCGCAGGTCGAAGTTCACGAAGGTGAGGGATTCGAGGTCAGGATCGAGAAGGCCGACGGAGAAAAGTGCGAACGATGCTGGAATTTCTCGGTCAGGGTCGGTGAATTCGAAAATTTCCCGACCGTGTGCGAGCGCTGTATCGAGGCGCTTGAGCAAATGGATTTGAGCGCGGCGGCGTAGACGCTATGCTGTTCAAAGTTCAGGGTTCAAAGTTGTCTACTTTCCGGTGATATTTGATGAATGCAATTGAACTCTTACGTGATGGTAAAACGGACTTTGAACGTTGACCCTTGAACTTCGAACTAGAGAATATGCGTAATATTTCCTGGAAAATTGGTTATCTCGTAGCTGCAGCCGCCGTTTTTATGCTCGACCAGGCGTCTAAAGCATGGGCGGCCAAGAGTCTGAAATTCGGCGGCGATGTTGAGGTAATCCCGGGGGTTCTAAATTTTGCATATGCGACCAATACCGGCGTCGCGTTCAGCATGTTTGCCGGCGGCGGCGAATCAGGCAAATGGCTGCTTTCGGCACTTGCAATATTCGCCTCGGGTTTGGTTTTTTACTTCTATTGGCGTACCCCGCGTGGTGACGATCGGATCCTTGGAGCACTTTCCCTGCTGCTCGCCGGCATCATCGGGAATGTTTTCGACCGTTTGAGGCTTGGTTATGTTGTCGATTTTATCGACGTCCAGTTCGGAAGCTGGCATTACCCGACGTTTAACGTAGCCGATATCGCGATCTGCACGGGTGCAGGCCTTCTGATCCTGGACATGTTTCTTCGAAAAGAACCAAAGGAAGATGAGCCGGTGGAAAGCGGCAACACAGAAAGGACAAATGGATGAATGATAATGGATAACGGCGATCCTCGCGGTTCAATTTAGGTTATCAGATCTGCCATGACGGGCCGCTAATCTTGGAGCTATTCTGAAATTGCGGGAAAAACGATTTATCAGGTCTCCATTACCAGTTATCAGTTGATTTTATGTACCCAGAGCTATTCCGCATAGGCGACTTTCCGATAAACACATACGGCGTAATGCTTGCCACCGGGCTTTTGCTTGCGCTCGTGGTTGCCGCGCGCCTTGCAAAGAACGACGGCCTGCCGAAAGAGCGGATTTACGATCTGGGACTTTGGACGATTATCGGAGGCCTGATCGGCTCGAAGATCCTCATGTTCTTCGTGGAAGATAACGTCAATATTTTCTCTCTTGATTTTTTGCGTTCGGGCGGTGTCTATTTCGGCGGTTTTCTCGGCGGGTTTATCACACTCGCTCTACTGATTCGGTATTACAAATTTTCGTTTTGGAAGGTCGGCGATGCGTTTGCCCCGGGTTTGGCACTCGGACAGTTTTTTGGCCGTCAAGGTTGTTTTTCAGCCGGTTGCTGCTGGGGTAAAGAGACAACTTTGCCGTGGGGAGTGCATTTTTCGGACCTCGGCCATAAAAATACAGGGGTCCCGGTCTACGGACCCGACGGTGCGGATCTTTTTCTTCATCCGACGCAACTATACGAATCTTTCACGATGCTCGCCGTCTTTGCACTCCTCTT
>JAOTWT010000324.1 GCA_029862725.1 Acidobacteriota bacterium
TGTTTTCCGTCCGTAACCGATTCCAATGACTTTGCCGGATATGCCATCCTGCGGAGGGACCTGAAAAACGCTGAGTCTCCGATCAGATACCGAAGCGTATGCAGAACTGAAGCGCCCTTTCCATAGATATCGCCATCGCTTTTAACATAATCCGGAGGTTGAAAATAGATTTGATAGGCAAACCTGGGCTCGCGCGGCGCCAATGCCTGGACATTGTTTGTATTTCTCATTTTTGTACGCATCGCCTTTAGATATGCCTCGTGCCCTTTTGTCTGTTCCAAAAACAGCGAATCGAAATAGGATTGGAAACCCTCGTGAAGCCACATATCACGCCAGTCCGAGGCGGTAACCATATTCCCCCACCATTCATGCCCCAACTCGTGGAGCATCAGCCCGTCAAAACCGTCGGCGCCTTTTCTAAACTTGTTTCCATAGGCGATGATAGTCGAATGTTCCATCCCGAGATGCGGTGTCTCGGCAATTCCAAGTTTCTCGGCCCTAAAGGGATAGGGACCGGCAAACTTTTCGTAAAACGCGAGAAACTCTTTTGTCTGATCGACGATGTCGCGCGCTTTTTCGACGCTTTCGGGTAGAGCGTAGAAAATGATAGGGAACTCTTCGCCGCCGACGCTCTTGTACTTGTCTTCGACCAACCTGTAGGGTGCGATGTTCAATACCACATTGTAATTGTTGATAGGATTGGACATATGCCAATCAAAAGTCCTCGTACCGTCATCGTTGGCAGTGTTTTTGACGAGTTTTCCAACCGTCGCGACATATAGGTTTTCCGGAACGGTGATATGGAGGCTCACCGAATCGGGTTCGTCCGAGGGGTGATCCTTGATCGGAAACCACAAATCGGCCCCGTCGTTTTGGCAGGCAATGACCACCCAGTCCGAGCCGTCCCCGGTCTTCTCCCACATGAACCCCCCGACCCACGGCGGATTAGGAGCGACGCGCGGCTTGCCCGTGTAGGTGATAGAGGTTTGAAATATTTCGCCGGGCTGTTTTGAGCTTTCGAATTCTATATGTATCTCGCCGGCTTCCCTTCTAAAGTGAGCGGGTTTGAAGGCATCGTTCTTCCATACACGTACCGACGAGATTGTGTAAGGGGTGTCGAGATCGATCGTAATCCAACGAGTCGGGGCCACAATTCGGGCCTCCATGATGGTCGTGCCGCTGATGCTTTTCGTCGCCGGGTTGACCGTCGCGGTAATGTCATAAGACAAGACATCGAAGGCCGCCTGCTGATATTCGAGCGGACCGCCCGATGGAGTCGGCCGGTCTTGGTGTTCCCTCTGGGCAAACGCACTTGCGGCGATGACCAGGACTGCAAAGACTATCGCGCTTTTTTTCATGGCTGCAAATTTATCACAGGAGTCCATCTGAACCGCAGTATCTCCAATCCGTCTGGAATATATTCCGCGTTTCCACGTATCATTAGATCGAGATGAAGAGGTTTATTAGAAGTACGACCGGGTCAGTATTAATCGCGGCGCTTTTGGGTGTAGGCGTCTATTTCGGCAACATCGAGCTTCAGAGCTACTGGGGGCGACAGGCGGTCGCAAACACCGGTTTGGAGGTCCATTCGCTTTCCGACGCGATCGCAAAGGCGAAACGCGATGACAAGCTTGTATTCGTCGACGTGTCAGCGATTTGGTGCGGGACCTGTCGGCGCCTGGACAACGAGGTGTTTTCGGGCGAAGAGGTCAAAGCGGAGTTGAATAGGAGATTTGTATTCTCAAGACTCGAATACGAGTCCCTCGAGGGACAACAGTTTATTCGGGAACGAAATGTAAAGGGCTTTCCAAATCTATGGGTACTCGACAAAGATGGTCGGAACGTCAAACGGCTACGCGTGATGTTTGATCCTGGTGAATTTGCGGCACAGTTGCGGTCGATACGCTGAGGCCTAGAGTTGTTCCAGACTTTCCTGAAACTCATCGGCCATAGTCGGGTGGCCGTGGGACAATGCGGTCTCGATGCCTTTTCGAAGCGCATCCTTTGCCTCTTCGATCTTGCCCATATCCTCCAGGGCCTTTGAAAGCATCCCGTAGGCCGCGCCCTCGTCGTCGGCCTTCTCCAGATAAATCCCGAGCGTCTCGATTCCTTGCTCCGTATCGCCGTTTTTTAGGTATTCGTTAGCGAGACCGAACAACACCATCGTATTTTCCGGGTCACCGGCCATCATTTGCTCGAATACTTCGATTCTGTTTGCCATATGGATTGGGAACTTTCGCGCCAAGTTCAACGCAAGAAAGTCCAGTTCTTGTAGAATAAAAAGTTGACCTTGAAAAAGGCATATTGAGTGAGTGTTACGATTGTCCTTAGGACCGCCGGCATATAACTTGGCCTGATTATATCGGCAAACACGCAAAACCGCATTTCATCCGATTCATTCACCGAACGGTGCATCAATGTATCGTCAAAAATAAAGAGCGGATTTTCCTTCCAGACCTGGCGTGTGTTGCCGACCTCTATAAACGCGTCTTCGCTGTCGATCCGGTTGAGGTTGTAGAGGACTCGGATTGTGGTTCTGAAAGGACCAAAATGAAAACCTGTGGAGCGACCGGCGTTAAATGCCGAGACCCCGATCGTGCGTACGAACTTCAGATCGCCATCGAGTCCTTCTACCTTCAGTGAACCTTCGACCGGCCGACCGTACCAACGGAAAAAGACCATCGCCCGGTTCTCGGTTTTGGCCATCTCCCTGATCCTGGAGATCAATTTGGGATCTTTTTTCAAGGTCTCGATGGTCTTGTTGATTTCCTTACGATAATCGTCCGGAAGATCTTCGATCGAATATATCCCTCGATTGCGGAAAGGGATACAAATCAGGTCGATAAAGAGATTTAGCGGTGCTATTAGCCATGTCAGTACGCCGTTTCCAAAAAAATAACGGTTCAGGACGCCGAGGCTCAGCGGCCGGTTGCGGGAAACATCGATCAGGCCGATCAGAAAGAATACGACCGTGATCTTTGGAATGAAATAAAGAAGTAGTGCCAGTGGAACGACCCGTTTCACGATCTTTATCGAGTACTTCGCAAGGGCGCTTTTTGGCATAATACAGGGTAGATCGTCTGGTTTCGGCCTCGAAAAGGACCGCTCAACAGATTCTATATTACTTTCCGCCCAGCATGAATTCCATAACGTGGTCCTGCTGAATCGAAGAGGCGAGGTCGAATTCGACGGTACCGACAATCTCAAACCGATGCTTCTTATAAAACCCGATTGCCCTCTCGTTCTTTTTCCAGACCCCCAACCAGACACTGTCGCAGTTGTTTGATTTCGCAATCCGGCAGCATTCGTCAAACAGTTCGCCGCCCAAACCCCTGCCCCAATACGACTGCTCGAGATATATCCGCGCAAGCTCCATTGGTTTCTTCCCCCGGAGCGAGTCGTGAGTTCGCGCAAAATCGAGTTTCAGGTAGCCGGCCGTTTTGCCGTTTATTGATCCAAATACGAATTTTAGGTTTTCATCTTCCAGTTCTTTGGTGATCTGCCGAACCGAAAATGCGGTCGACATATACGCGCGGATGTACTTCGCCTCAAACGCCGATGCGTTTCGGTATGCTTGCCAGAATGTCTCGGAACTAAAAAGCGCGAGTTTTTCGGCGTCTTCGATCGTCACTGCCCTAAACTCCATCAAAACAGACTCCCCTGAACAGTCGTTTTCTCTTCCCGATCCCTCTTTTTTCTTTCAGGTTTCTCAAATCCAAATCGAGCAAAATTCAAATCGAATAGGTCCGTCACCGCCTTCCATTGTTGTGTCTGCCCTGTATTTCGTTCGGCAAATGTCTGGTGCTGAAGTCTTCCGCTCCTTTCCCTCTTCAACGTGTTGATGATCTTGTCCGCTTTTGATGGGACGTTTTCTCTTGTTTTTTTGACAAAGTAATTCTCGATCGAGTCCGAGTCAATGTGCAGCATCGACATAAAAGCCTTTGACGCGCCGCAGTTCCGCGCTTTCTCGAGCAACCCCGGAATGTGCGATTCATTGTAACCGGGGATCACAGGTGCAAGCGCCAGGCCCGTCGTAATCCCCTCGCCGGCGATGGTCTTCATCGCACGAAAGCGCGCGTCCGGGATCGGTGTGAATTGCTCGAACGGCTTTGACGATTCTTTGTCGAGGAAAGGGATCGAAAAGAACACGGTCGCGTCGAGTTTTTTAATGATCTCGATATCGCGTGTCACGAGGGGTGATTTTGTAACTATTGCGACCGGGATCTTAAATTCGACGCATACTTCAAGACAGCGTCGGGTTAACTCGTAATTCGCCTCGATCGGTATATAGGGGTCCGTTGCAAAAGAGAATTCAAGCACATCGATCTTTTCCCTTGTTTTCCTCAGG
>JAOTWT010000325.1 GCA_029862725.1 Acidobacteriota bacterium
GCAGGATCTTCTTACAAAGAGCCCGTCAGCGGCTTCTGTCGCGAACGGCAGTTGGACTGATTTGCACTTTATTTTTAACAGAGGCACCTGCCGCGGGGATCCAAAACGAACGTAAGAACGATTTAAAGCCGGCGTCCGTCAACTCAACTGGGCGATTTGTGAGCTCCTCCGGCAAACCGCGACTCATAGCACCAAAGAGCATAACCATTGGAGAGTCACCAGGTATTCACGCAGCCGATCTTACACCGGGAAATGTCTATCAAATAGTAGCCGAAATGCGGGATGTTATTGGTCGCAATTGGAGATCAAGCGCTGATTTTCGAGCCGGGGCAAACGGCGTTATCGATCTTGAGGATGATCCGCCGATTCAAGGATCTTACAATGGTCGCGACATGTTCGGGCTGCTTTGGTCAATGAAAATGCTGCCGCAACCTGATGGAAGCAAACCGCTCGATCCTCCGCTTGATTACAACGAAATAACTTATCAGCTCTCTGCGAACAAACAGCTAGTATCGAGCACTTCAACTAAGCAGTGGATCATCCCACCCGGCTTGAAATCAGAAAGAACCGCCGACGGCATCATAGGAGAGATATTTTCAACCGCTGATTCATCCGGATCGCGTCCCGGGATCCTGTTGCTGGGTGGATCCGGCGGCGGAATGAACTGGGCCCGCCGGCAGGCCGCTCTGCTTGCGAACGAAGGCTATGTGGCGATGGCGCTCGCGTATTTCAATGCGGAGGGCCTGGAAAAACATTTGGCGCAGATCCCGCTGGAATATGTTGACAAGGCACTGAACATTTTGATCAATCACCGCGGCACCGACAGAAAACGAATCGCAATTATGGGATATTCGAAGGGAGCGGAGCTTGCTTTGTTAATGGGATCGCGCCGCAATGATGTCAGCACGATAGTTGCATATGCTCCGGCCTCCGCGGTTTTCCAGGGTTTTAAGCCTCCAAAATATCCGGTTATTTCGAGTTGGTCTTTTGGCGGAGAGGATTGGCCATTCGTACCGAACGCTTATGATAAGCAATTCTTCGAGACTAACGATGGAATGTATCTCTGGTACAGAACACTGAAGCAGTACGACAAAATGGAGGCCGCGGCCATACCGATTGAAAAAGTAAGCGGAAGAATCATGTTGATTTCAGGGGCGAAGGATACGATTTGGCCGTCTACATTGATGGGGGAACAAATGGTCGGACGCCTTCGCATCCTGGGTCTGAAAGCGAAACTCACTCATCTGGTTTTTGGCGATGCCGGACACGGAATCGCAGCCCCACCCGGTGAGCCGCTAACCCGTGTAGCCAAATCTCTTGGCGGTACGCCCCACGGAAATGCGACGGCGCGCCGTGAAGGATGGCGACAGATAAAGGAATTTTTGTCTAAGGAATTAGGAAAGACATAAGGCTTTTCTCTGAAAAACTTAGGGTCATCTACCTGCGTCCGGCACCTGTTTAAATTTTGAGAAGGAAGCGTATTAAAAACCAATTATATCGAAGTTCTGCGCTCCGTTTTTACTGATTCTCTGTCTTTTGCCACAGATCGGCTTCTCGTACTCAAGATCGGATGCACAGAACATTGCGATTACGAATGTAACCGTAGTTCCAATGGATTCTGAACGAATCGTTGAGAATCAAACAGTGATAATTCGCAATGGCAGCATCACTGCTATCGGCTCGTCCGATGACTTAATCCCGCCTCAGGATTCACAGGTTGTAAGCGGTGCTGGAAAATACTTGATTCCGGGGCTGTTTGATATGCATATCCATATCGAGCAAGGTCGTGAAAGATCTCTCGCATTGTACATTGCAAACGGGGTCACATCGGTACGAAATATGAGCGGGAGCCCTTGGCATCTGGAGCTTAGCAGGCGTATCAAAATCAATGAGATCAAAGGTCAGAGTTTTTTACTACCAGCCCCAACACCTTTGGAGCACGGCTCAAAAATACTCCTGAAGCTGCCGAAAAGTTTGTTGTGGAACAAAAAAAGGCGGGCTACGATTCAGTAAAGATGTACGGTACGCGACCGGACTATGCAATGAGCAAGGAGACGTATCATCGATTCATCGCAACCGCGAAAAGACTTAACATGCGGGTTGTCGGTCACACCCCGAGGGGACTGCCATTTCAAAGCGTATTGGATGAAGGACAAAGCTCGGTCGATCACGCAGAAGAGATCTACTATGTCTATACCCCAATTCTTGAGAAACTCGGTCCGGTAGCAGATTTTCAGTTTGGAAAATTATCTCTCGAGGAATACCGGAAATCGAACCCGAAGTTTCCTGATCTGGAAAAGGAGATTTTGCCGCTTGTAAAACAGCTGGCGAAAGACACGAAGCGATCCGATATTGTTCTTAGTCCGGGTCTGATCACTTACAAAAAAATTTGGCGGCAGATTACACCTCAGTATTCCGGGATGCTGAAGGACCCAAAGATGCAGTACATGTATCCGTTGTGGAGACTCTGGGTGAGTCCGGGCTTCAATTCTTATCGAGGCCGTTGGTCAGACCGGTTGGAGGAAATGGCGCCGGTGATCAAAAACACCTTCGAGATTCAAAAACTGATAGTTAACGAATTCAACATAGCCGGGATCCCGATAATGGCTGGAACAGATGCCACAAATCCCTTTGTAATCGAGGGCTTCTCGTTGCACGAGGAGTTGAAGGCATTGGTCGCAGCCGGTCTGACGCCTTATGAGGCATTAAAATCCGCCACCATCACGCCGGCCAGATTCTTGAATCTCGAGATGGAAATCGGAACAGTCGCAGTTGGAAAGAAAGCGGATTTGGTGCTTATCGATGGTAATCCCCTCGAGAGTATCGGAAATACCAACAGAATCAGCGGAGTATCGATTGCCGGAACCTGGCACTCAAAAGCAGATTTAGAAAAGTCGCTTGAAAATCTGGTCGATTCCTACAAACCGTTTTGGAATGCAATTGAAGGCTCGCGGGATTATTTTTCGAGTGGCGATGTGAAGAGCGCACTTGAGATTTACGCGCAACTCGACAACAAGACGGAAGAGATCGCGGGTTATTTTCGAACCACTGTAAATCGCCGTGGGTATCAATTGATTCGTCAGAAGAAACTGGAAGCCGCGAGGAAAGTATTCGAACTGAACGCGAAACATTTTCCGATGTCTGCAAACGTGTGGGACAGTTTGGCCGAAATATATATGCTGTTGGGCAACAAGACTTTGGCTATCAAATACTACGAGAAGTCCCTCAAACTCAACCCGAATAATTCGAACGCCGTTGAGCAACTAAAGTTGCTACGCTCAAAGTAATAAAGGGTATCGCTGAATCCGGTTGGTCGCGAAGTTTGATTTCTTTAAGGCTTTCAAACAAACGCAAAGAGACAGAATTGCGAAATCGGCTTTCTAAGCAGCGCAGAAGTAAACGGATCCGTTCATGGCCATCTCATCGGAATTTCTGGTTCCCGGGCGAGTTCGACAACGGTTCCGAATGTATATGTTGTTGATTGAACTACTCTTTACCTCAGACTCTAGACGTTTAAACTGGAGTTATAGCCGCTTCCAAATCCGTTTCCGCTTCATGAGCCGGACCTGTTTTTGCTCCTCAAGGCCCTTCCTTATGAACTCCTCCATTTGCGCTCCGCGAGCGACCGTCAGTTCAGGGGAGACATCTGTATAAAGCAGCGGAAAAGCATTTCCGATAATGATTTTCTCCAATATCTTTCTTTCCGATCTTTGAGGCAAAGTATGCGAAATTGTAGTTGATTGTTGCTGAATCGGGATAGCTGTCCAGCGCCAACTTGTACAGGCAGAAACGGTTTGTGTATTCGGGATCTTTTTTCCAGGCCAACCAGACAGGACTTTCGCTAATTCCATATTTAACCGGCCAGGTTTTAGGTTGTCACAAATACCCCGCAGTTGGTGTATTCATATAAAGATGACGGGGCTTTCCGATTTCCATATGGCTTTGTCTTTTCATGTACCGCCCTTTGTTTTTTTAAACTCCGCAGGAGACTCATAGCAATGTATAAACAACTCGTTATTGGTTTGATTTCAGCTTTGACGGTCTTCGGCTCTGCCGCTCTAGGTCGGAGTTTTGACGTTCGTGAACTTAGACCGCTTCGGAATGGGATCGATGCGTTAGAAACTGGTGATATCAGTTCGCGGGAAGCTGAGATCCTGATCGACAAGTATTTGAAGCCTTATGTTGAATGCGTAAGTTTCAGCGGCACTGTGATGGTTGTGCGCGGACAGACCGTCTTATTGAACAAGGGATACGGGATGTCGGTATACGAGCATAAGGTCGAGAATTCCGCGAACACAAAATATCAAATCGCTTCCCTGTCAAAATCATTCACGGTGGCAGCGATAT
>JAOTWT010000326.1 GCA_029862725.1 Acidobacteriota bacterium
AATGCGGGTGACGCCGCCGCCTCCCTCGGTCCCGCGATTAATGGTGCAGTACTCGCGGATTATATTCCGGTCGCCGATCTCCAACCGCGTCGCTTCACCCGAATACCCGAGGTGCTGGGGCGCATCACCTATGGAACAAAACTGAAAGATCCTGTTGTGCGCGCCGATTATGGTATCGCCATTGATCACGACGTGCGGCCCGATCCAGGTCCCCTCCCCAATCGAGACGCCGGCGCCGACGATAGAGAATGGACCGATGGCGACGTCTTTTCCCAATCTCGCGCCGGGGTCGATAATCGCCCGATCGTCGATCACTTATATATCCTGATAGGTAAACATGAGCTCGGCGCGACAACAAAGTTGGTCTTCGACTTGTGCCGTTGCCGCGCATTTCCACATATTCTTAATGCGGCGGAGTATCTCTACGTTGATTTCCAGACAATCCCCCGGCTCGACGGGCCGTTTGAATCGTGCTTTGTCAACGCCGGTAAAGTAGTAAACCCTGCGTTCACTTGCTCTGCTGGTCAAGCCTTCACTGGCCAACACCGCACACGCCTGTGCCATCGCTTCGAGGATCAACACGCCGGGCATCACCGGACGATACGGGAAATGTCCCTGGAAGAACGGCTCATTAATGGTGACATTTTTTATCGCCCGCAGGGTCTTTCCCGAATCCAGTTCGGTCACGCGGTCGAGCAGTAGAAACGGGTAGCGGTGCGGAAGAAGCTTCAGAATCTCGTGTATGTCGAGTGTGCTCAATTCACGCCCCATCCATATGCTTGAGTGCGAAGCCGCCGTCGGCTTCAGACAAGCCGCCGGGAGCGACCGCTACTTTTCGACCGGCGACGCACCCTTGTTTTCCAATTGCCCCAAAACTTCCTGCGTGATGTCTATACGGTCACTTGCGAACACCGCCCCTTGATGTAAGACCAGGTCGAAGTTTTCGCGCTTAGCGATATCTACGATCGCCTTGTAGACGATTTTCTGGAGAGACCCAAGCTCTTCATTGCGGCGCAAATTATAGTCTTCGCGGAATTCCTGGGTCTTCCGTTTCAACTCACGCCTCAAGTCACGTACATCCCGTTCCTTCTCGCCCCGTTCAGATTCTTTCCAAACCAACGCATTCCGCTCCAAATCCTCTTCCAGATCTTTCAGCTTGTCCCGCGCATCACGGAGTTCGCGGTCACGCGGGCCGAATTCCGATTCCAGCTTCTTCAAGGCCGAATCACCCTGAGGAGCCTGCTCGATTACCTTCACCACATCGACATATCCAATTTTGAGCTCTGCGTGCGCCGCCCCGGATACCAGAAACGTCAGCGTAGCGCCGACGAAGATCGCTGATCTTTTGGAAATCATCGGTAATAAACCTGTCACTATCTGAAAAATCTGCCCAGGGTAAATTGTACCCGTTCCGTTTCATCACCATCTTTCTCGTTCAGCGGGACCGCAATACTGATCGCCAATGGTCCCAAAGGCGAGAACCAGCCGAACCCCACACCCGCGGCAAATCGGAGATCTGATGCGTCGATACTGTCGCTGGGTGCGTAAACCTGTCCGCCGTCGACAAACAAGCTGATCCGCTTATCGCGGTTCTCCGAGCCGGGTACCGGGAATAATAACTCAGAATTGACCAATATCCGCTTACTGCCGCCGATCGGTTCCGGAGTATCCCCCGAATCCCTGGGACCCAGTGAGCGAGCTTGGTAGCCCCGTACGGTACTCGCCCCACCGGCGAAAAAATTCTTAAAGAACGGCAGTTCGTCACTGTCCGCATATCCGTCGCCGTATCCCACTTCACCGGACGCCTTGAACACCAGATTGGTGGTAATCGGAGTGTACCACGCCGTATTGTAACTAACCTTGTAGTATTCGAGGTCGCTGCTCGGAACCGCCAACTCCAACGACAGTCTCTGCAGCAAACCGCGCGTCGGATACAGGAAACTATCGCGCGTGTCGTGCGCTACGCTTCCGCTGAATTTGAAGATGTTGCTGTCCGGATTCTCATCGATGAACTCGCGAATTTCCGGCGGGGTCTCACTGGTGTTAGTCAAATCGATGCGCTCGAAGGACCCGCCCGCGTTCAGCGAATTGAACTCGCTCAAAGGAAAGCGGTAGTTCACGCCACCGCCGGTAGTCTCGGTTATATACTCGGCCGTGTCGGCCTCCTGCGCATCGACACGACGGCGAAAAATGTTGAAGCCTCGACTTATGCCATCCAGTGTGTGATAGGGGTTCAGATACTCCAAATTTATCACCCGGGTCACGGACGAGTTGTCCAGACTGAGATCCAGTTCGCGGCCGCTTCCAAACAGATTCCGCTGAGACACACTGGCCTGAAACAGCAGGCCATCGGCATCCGAAAACCCTACACCGAATAGCAGGCTTCCCGTCGAGCGCTCTTTGACAACCACTTGGATATCCACCTGGTCCGGACTACCCGGCACCGGCGGTGTTTCGATATTAACGTCATCGAAAAACCCCAGCCGCTGGAGTCGCACCCTGGATCTCTGCACGTCTTTGGCCGAAAACCAAGAACCTTCCAACTGTCTGAGTTCGCGACGAATCACCTCATCCTGAGTGACCGTGTTGCCACTGATATCGATTCTGCGGACATACACGCGCCTTCCGGGATCTACGAAAAACTCGAACGACACCTTCTTGTTATCCTTGTCAATTTCTGGAACGGCGTTGACGTTGGCAAAGGCATATCCCTCATCGGCTAAGCGGTCCGTGATGGCTTTGCGACTCGCGCTGATCTCTTTGCGGGAGTAGACGTTGCCAGGTTGAATAACGATCAGTTCCAGCAACTCGGACTCCGGGACAACAAGTTTGCCCTTTAATGCAAAATCGGAAACGGAATATTTCTCCCCTTCGGTGATATTGATAGTAATGTAAATATCCTTCTTATCCGGGGTGATAGAAACCTGCGTGGAGTCGATACTGAAATCGAGGTAGCCCTGATCCTGATAGAAGCTGCGGAGTGCCTCAAGATCCGCTGACAATTTTTGCTTCGAATAACGATCCTTGCTACTCAGAATGTTAAATACACTCTTCGTTGAGAGTTGGAATTTTTTCTTTAGATCTTTTTCCTCGAAGGATTCGTTTCCAACAATGTTGACCTGCTTGATCTTTGCGGTCTCGCCTTCTCTTATCCGTACTTCCACCGCAACCCGATTTCTTTCCAGAATTGTGACATTGCTCTCAACGTCCGCACCGTATTTTCCAAGACTGAAATATTGATTCTTCAGTTCCTGCGTAACCTTATCCAAAACCGAGCGGTTAAACACCCGCCCCTCAGTAAAACCAATCTGTTTCATCGCTTCTTTCAATCCATCGTCCTTGATTTCCTTGTTACCGATAAATTTGATTGTCGCAATCGAGGGTCGTTCTTCGACGACCACCACGAGCACCGTGCCTTCTTGCTTAAGCTGGACATCGGTGAAAAAACCTGTCTTGAAGAGTGCGCGGATAGCATCCTGGGCACTTTGTTCATCAATTTCATCGCCCACCTTGATTGGCAAGTAATTGAACACCGTTCCGGAGGCAATCCGTTGGAGACCGTCGACCCGGATATCCGAGACCACAAACGTTTCAATGGCGTTACTGGAGGAAATCGAGCATAGCGAGAGGAGAGCGATAACCAGTATTCTTTTCATTAACTTTATCAACAAAGCCCAGATTGCCAACACGGCGTTGTGGGTATCAAATTATTATCGTTATTGAAGCAGGCGGACTATATCATTATAAAAAGCCAGACTCATAAGCGCGAACAACACGACCAGACCGATCTGCTGGCCCCACATCAGCACCTGCTTCGACACCGGCCCGCCGGTAACCGCTTCGATGGCGTAGTACACGAGATGTCCACCGTCGAGTACCGGGATTGGCAGCAGGTTCAGGACGCCCAAACTGATGCTGACGATAGCCAGAAACAACAAGAAGCGATCCAGGCCGATACGCACGGTTTGTCCGGCGTATTGGGCGATAGTCAGCGGACCGCTGATGTTCTTTGCGGAGACTTCGAGCTGGACGATTTTGAGCAGCATATTCAAAGTCAGGGCGGACATGACCCAGGTGTTTTCGATCCCGCGGCCGAGCGCCTCCAGTGGTCCGTAGTCGATGCGCACCTGCATATCAGCTGGAAACTCGATGGGCGGAGGTTGTATCCCGATGCGGCCGTACTCTTGGCCGTTAGCCGACACCCGCTCCAGAATCAGGCTCAAGCTGAGTTCCTCCCCGCCGCGTTCGACGATGAGTTCGATCGACTGACCGGGCTTGTCGCGAACCAGCTCAACCAGATTGCCCCAATCCTTGACCGGAACAGCATCGATCGCGAGGATGCGGT
>JAOTWT010000327.1 GCA_029862725.1 Acidobacteriota bacterium
GCCTATTTTGTAAAAGGAACTGATGAGTTCCGGGACTACTGGCGAGATCTGGATTGGGCTCAGGAGTACGCGTCGAAAAACCGCGAGGTTATGATGAAGCGACTTCTTTACCAGTTCAACCGTATGTTCAACGACGGATGCGAATTCACTCCGGAACTCATTGTCAATTGTCACCACAACTACGTAGCTGAAGAACGTCATTACGGCGAGGATGTTTTCGTCACGCGTAAGGGCGCGATCAATGCGGAGGTGGGCCGCTACGGGATCATCCCCGGTTCGATGGGAGCCAAGTCCTTCATCGTCAAGGGACGTGGGGAACGTGAGAGCTTCAACTCTTGTTCGCACGGGGCAGGGCGCAAGATGTCCCGGACCGAGGCGAAGAAGACGTTTTCCAGGGAAGACCTCGAGCGCCAGACCAAGGGCGTCGAGTGCCGCAAGGACAAGGGCGTCATTGACGAAATTCCGGGAGCTTATAAGGACATCGACAAGGTCATGCGTAACCAGCAGGATCTTGTTGAAATTGTCGCGGAATTGAAGCAGGTAGTTTGTGTTAAGGGGTAACGGGTTCGGCGAGTTCGTGAGTTCGTTCCCTTCACTCCGCGCCTTTTTGTATTCTCAACGCAAAGGCCGCGAATGCTATTGCGCAGTTTCTTTTTGAATTTGGTCTATTTGAATTTGTTCTATTGGATCGGCGTTTTTGATTTCGCTGACTACAAAACGATACCGAAAACCGTCTGCTGTAAATCCGGCATCTGCACGTACAAGTTCAAAACGTCAAACGAATTCAGCCGAGAAGCTTCGAAAACTTTTAGTCAGACCTTTTCTTGTCTGCTGAATCAAGTTGCAATGCTCCTCCAATCGAAGATCGATTTCGCAAATTCCTAACTCAGATCTGTCATTGAATTCGACATCAATTAATGAGTGACGTGGAATGCATCGATCGTCACCAAATGTAGGGCCCGGCGCGAATCCCAACCGGGTTCTAACTCTCACAACTTGTTTATCGTACTTTTGCGGGTTTTTCATTAACTCACAGATGTTTTCTACCGGATTGATCGAGACCGTCTTCGGATTCTGTTTTTCTGGATTGATCTTTTCATCGTCCGTGAGGGAGCAATTTGCTGTAAGAACCGTGCAGATGACAAGGCTTAGAATTATTATTCGCAATGTTTTCATTTCTGGCGGTTTCATAAAGATGCTCAATTGTACCAAGAGCTTATCCAAGAATATCTGGTTTTATCATAATTCCTTATCATCTACCTGGTAACTTCATCCCAAATGAGCGTAAGCTCTCTTCGATTTATCATCCGAATCAAATTTCTCAATCGTCGCGCAGAGACGGTCAAATTTCACCCGGGGTTTCAACCCCAGGAATCGAATCGAGTCCCCGCCGCGTAGCGGCACTAGTCTGCTAGCCGTGGCGTTTACGCCACGGGCGGGAGCGACAAGAACGATTTAGCCGCGTAGCGGCGAAAGCATGACGTGACCATTTTCAGCCGTCGCTGACGCGACGGAACACCTATTTCGTCCCTGTCCGTGGCTTGAAAGCCACGGCTAGGGGACTTCTGCCGCTACGCGACACTAAGAATTCATTCGACCCATGTTCCTCGAAATCGAATTCACCGAATTCGACATATTCACGTCTTCGAGAAATTCTCCGCCGCGTAGCGGCGTTAAGTCCGCTAGCCGCGGCGTTTACGCCACGGGCAGGAGTCGCAGGAACGATTTAGCCGCGTAGCGGCGTTAAGTCTGCTAGCCGCGGCGTTTACGCCACGGGCGGGAGCGACACGAACGGTTTAGCCGCGTAGCGGCAAAAGGAGCCCGCGCCTCGAGCCTGCGTTTAGCCTCAAGCATCTCTTCCAGCGTCAGAAACGGTTCGATCCCAAATGCCCTTCTGACCGCATGACAACGGTCGCTCCCGGCTTCGAACTTTCGGCACATACCCGGGCGGTCGTCGTAGACACCGCAGCTCACGGGCCCGCCAACCCGACCTTCAAGGCCAGCACATGCGAAATCCTCCTCGCGGCGCCTGATACAACGCCCGGTTTCGCCCTTTTTTTCGAAGTCAACTATCCAGAGTTTCTCGGCCGGGATTTTCGAATCTTCAGCATCGACGACCACGAAAGCGGCGCAGCACGCTCCGCACGCCATGCAATCCGGCGCTTGCGCATCCGGATCCGTTATCACGCTTTCCTCCACTGTATTCGAAAGACCTTCCGTCAAGATCTGAGGCGGAAACAACTTGCCCCATATCGTCTCGTAAAGCGAGTTTTGCACATCTGCGAACTTATCGGCTGAGATTTTGGCGCGGCGCATTATTTGAACTAGCTGTTTTTGGTCCACGGTAAGAGTTTATAAAAAGCCGGGCGCAGGTCAAGAATTTCAATGCCCAGGAGTCGCGGTCCCTGAAACAAGAGGCCTGTGAACGGCCATAGGTGGCGGGTGACGGTTCGTCATTCTGAAGCTGATTTCAAAACCGTTTAAGCGAATTTCTTGCAGCACTCGTGACCGGTACCACCTTGTCGACTTTGTCAACTTTTTCTTTTTCTTTGCAGAGTTTGCCGATAATTACTAGAATGGCGTTTGGTCACAAAAATTGGAGGAGATTCGGATGATAACCGGAAGAGTATTACTGCTGAACTTTTCATACGAGCCCTTGGGCACTGTCGGTGTCGCACGGGCGATATGCATGCAGGTTTGTGACAAATTGTATGTCGAAGAGTTCGACGGCGATAACGTCCTCCGCTCTCCCTCCACGATTTTTCCGGTTCCGAGTGTCGTGCGCCTTCGTGCATATGTACACGTCCGGCGAAAGCGGCGTGAGAACACGATGAAACGCGTCCGTATTTACATACGCGACCGTTACCGCTGCCAGTATTGCGGAGATCACAAGACCGCCAAGGATCTGACCCTCGATCACATCCTGCCCCGCGCACAGGGCGGTACAACGACATCGCAAAACCTCGTTTCGGCGTGTGTTAAGTGCAATCAACGAAAGGGTAACCGCACTCCGGAACAAGCCCGTATGCCGCTTCTGACCCCGCAAAGGCTCCTGAAACTCGGCCTGGACCACGTCTTGTTATGCCACTATGCCGAGTCGCGTCCTGAATGGAAGAAGTATCTGTTCATGGATGAGTTCGATGTCAGCCTCGACAAGGCCGCGTAACCGGGTAAATAGTAAATCGCAGATAGTGAGAGACCTAATCGGTGACTGTCGATGCACGTCTTGTCTAGTCTGGATTTTACCTTCCACTATTTACATTTCACTATTGGCTATTTACTGCGCCATGAGTCTCTACGAAAACGACTGGCTCTACGACCTCGTCCACGAAAAACCGGCGGATGGCGAGGATCTAGCTTTCTACGAGCGCATGATCGAGCGCTACGGCCAGCCGGTGCTTGAACTCGCCTGCGGTACCGGAAATTACGTCGTTACATTGGCCGCAAAAAAAGTCGATATGGCCGGCCTGGATAACTCCAGTCAGATGCTCGGCGCGGCGGAACGAAAATCCTGTGAAGCTCGAGTGGAATCAAACCTCATCCACGCGGATATGCGCGATTTCGATCTCGGCCAGACCTTCAAATTGATCTTTGTGGCCGGCAACTCATTTCAGCACCTTAACGATGTCAATGATGTGCGAGCTACGCTTAGGTCGGTCAGAAGGCACATGGACGCGGATGCACGGTTTATCGTCGAGGTGTTTAACCCTTCTTTGGAACTTCTGGTGCGCGACCCGCGAGAGCGCTACTTTGTCGGCGAATACCGGACGGATGACGGCTGGATCGTTATCAACGAAAATGTCTTTTATGACGCCGCGACACAGATCAACCACGTTAAGTGGCATTACCGCAACCAGTACGCTAAGGAAGAAAGTACCGTTGAATTCACGATGCGCCAGTATTTTCCACAGGAATTGGATTATCTCTTTGCCTCGAATGGCTTCCGGATCGAAGAAAAATACGGCGACTTCGACGAACAAGAGTTTACAAGCAAATCGCCGCGGCAGATCGTTGTGGCAGGAAAGCCCTAAAAAACAAGCGTAAAGAGAAATACGCCGAAAGCGGCCAATGCCAGACCGAGTTCCGTGAGGCTGAAAGGCGGTGTGATTACCAACAGCATTCTCATCGGAAAGTACGAGAGGAAAACCGACGCAATAAGATAAACAACCGAAATATTCGGATCGCCTGAAGCGAGTGCAAATACAGTCTCGGTGTAAATTAGAAACGCGAAACCGATAACAAACGCGGCGAAATTACGGGATCGTTCGTCAGCGATATTTCCGTAGATAAAAAAATCGTAAGCCGGGATCAGAATCTTCTCATGTGTCGCCTTCTCA
>JAOTWT010000328.1 GCA_029862725.1 Acidobacteriota bacterium
GTAATCGGCACTTTCTGGAATATCGTGCTCGCGTGTGGGGCGATGGCTATCGGCTTTACCGCCCGTGCTTATTACCCTGACGTTGCGGCATTGCCGGCTGGGGATGCAGAGCAGGCGTTCCCGTATCTGGCCAGCCAGCTGCTGCACCCTTTGCTTTACGGACTGATTGTCGCGGCAATCTTTTCGGCTATAATGTCCTCGGCCGATTCACAGCTGCTCGTCGCGGCATCGGGGATCGTACGGGATGTCTATCAAAAGCTGATTTACAAGGACACGGAAATCGACGAACGCAGGCTTGTATTATATAGCCGTATCGCCGTTGTTCTGATGGTGTTGATCGCCCTGTTGTTTGGGTTCTTTGCGACCGATCTCGTATTCTGGCTTGTGCTCTTCGCTTTTGGCGGTCTCGGCGCGACCATCGGTCCGACATCGATCCTCGCATTATTTTGGAAGGGCACGTCCCGAAGCGGGGTGATCGCGGGGATCGTCACAGGCGGCACACTGATTTTTCTTTGGAAGCTTGTTCCGTTCTTTAAAATTAAGGTCTGGAACATTTACGAATTGATCCCGGCGTTTATCGGTGCGCTTTTGGTGACGGTTTGTGCGAGCCTGATCTGGAAAGATCGACAAATATAGTTTTGAAATCAATTATGAAAAAATTTGTGCGTTTGAATGTTGTGCTTATAGTCGCTGTCTTGATTGCAGCTTTCAGCGGCTGCAGTGAGGAAGTCCGGCCGGAGGTATTTCACGCTAAGGGCACGGTCGTCGCGGTCGAAAAGGAAAAAGGTGTCGTAACGATCGATCACCGTGAGATCAAGGGGCTGATGTCGGCGATGACCATGGATTTCAAGGCAAAAGACAAGAAACTGCTCGAAGACATCAAGAAGGATGATCCGGTCGAGTTTTCGCTCAGTAAATTCGGAGAGAAGATAGAAATTGTTGCGATAAAGAGAGCCGGCGAAAATAAAGCTCATGGAGCGACGGTTTACAAGGATAACTGCGCGAAATGCCACGGCGATAAGGGCGAAGGAAAGAAGAAGGGGATTCCGCTGATCGAAGGTCACGCATTAGGCCACCCGGAGGAAGATTTTCTCAAACAGGTAAGAAACGGCGGCGAGAAGATGCCCGCCTTTGCCGAGAAACTGAGCGAGAAGGAGATCGAGGCGGTAGTCAGATACGTTCGAAATGAAATTCAGAAAGGTCTAAGAAAAGACGGCGTTCACGAGCATTGATTATGAACAAACAGACTTTTAACTGGTGGGTTCGCAAGAGCCATCGTTATCTCGGGGTAGTGTTGGGAATTCAATTCGTGCTCTGGACGGTTAGCGGGGTTTTTTTCGCCTGGACCAATATCGACAAAATCCATGGTGATCATCTGCGAAAACCAGCCGGGCCAATCCGGACCGCGGAAGAAATGGTGTCACCTTCTGAAATCAGAAAATCGGTACATGCGATCGACAGTAGAGCCGGGCTAACCTCTTTCCGGATCGTCAACGTGCTCGAAAAGCCTTATTACGAAGTAAATTACAGAGATGCCGGGAAAAAGCCGCAGACGTTGCTTTTTGACGCGGTGACAGGTCAGAGGCGCAAGAGATTTGAGCGGACAGAAGCCGAAAAGATTGCGATCGATGCGCAGGCGAAACCCCAAGAGGTAAAGGAAACTTTATACCTGACCAGTGAGAATGTTGGGTCTCATCACGAATACCGGGAACAGCCGCTCCCCGCATGGGCGGTCACGTTTGAAAAGCCCGAGAGTCACACAGTTTACGTGGCGGCGGACAACGGACAGGTAATCAGATTTCGGACCAACAACTGGAGGATTTTTGACTTTCTGTGGATGCTTCACACAATGGATTTTGTCGGCCGCGACAACATCAACAACTGGGCGCTTCGGGTCTTTTCGGGACTTGGCACGCTGATGCTGGCGTCTGGATTCCTGTATTTCTTTGTTACTTTCAGAAAGCCGTGGGGGAATTGAGCGGAGTTAACAAAGTCCCCAATGTTTGCAAACTTTTCAAAGTTGGGAACGGTCACAATGTCGGCAGTGATTCCTTAACGGTCGCGGACGACCGCGAGGGTAAAAATCCGTCTTAGTTACGAAAAAAATGAAAAATACGAAAAAAGGAGGAATGGTTTGCGTCTTTTCAATTCTGAGAAGAATTGTTTCCGCGGCAACCATAAAACATATTTCCGGTTTTCGTATGTTTCGCATATTTCGAATAGTCACTACAAAATATGCGAATTGCGTTTCGGCATCCGAAGATGTTTTTATGTGCCGACAAAGCCGGCCTCCTCAGGCTGAATTCCTGCCGGCGTTGATGATCCCAAACGCGCACCTCACAACAAGCTTTTCGTATGACTCCCTCGAATTCGCGCCGCCTGTTCTGATTTGCTCAAGCGCATATTGCTGAATCGTGGTTAGCGGGAGCACGATGCGCTCACGAAGCTTTACGGATTGCTGGGCGACCGGGAAATCGGTCATAAGAGTCGCTTTATCGGTAACAATGGCGAGATATTTCCAGCTTCGTTCGTACTCGTCGCGAATCCGTCTCCAAATCTCTCCGTATTCCGGATGATTTTCAAGATGGGCCGTCAGCGGAAGGAAAGTTTTTTGCATCGCCATCTCACTGTTGTCGATCAGCGCTTTAAAAAACGAATTCTGCCGGTACATCTCCGCTATCGATTCCAACCTACCTTCGGATTCAGCTTTTTCAAGTGCCATTCCAACACCGTAAAAACCGGGGACGTTTTGTTTCATCTGACTCCACGCGCCGACAAACGGAATTGCGCGCAGCGAATCGAGCGACAATTTCGCTTCTTTACCGCCCCTTTTCGATGGACGGCTGCCGATGTTCGCCATCGCGTAGTAACGAAGCGGGGTCGCGTTTTCAAGATAATCGAGGAAGGCCGGATCGTTCTTGAGCTCGCAATATGCCTCGAAGCTGGTACGTGCCAAATCATGGAAAAGGGATTCATGTTCAGGCGTGAAGGTGGCGCGCGGTTCGTTCAGAACCGGGCCGTAACCACCGGCGTGAATCATCTGTTCAATGTTGTACCGGGCCGCATCTACCGTTCCGAAATTCGACGAAACCGTTTGCCCCTGGACCGTTACTTCAAATGATTTGTTTGAGATATCAGAACCCATCGATGAATAGAAACGGTGGGTCTTTCCGCCTCCCCGCGCAGGCGGGCCGCCGCGGCCGTCAAAAAAGATCACATCGATTCCGTATTCACGTGAAACTCTTGTTAACTCGCGCTTCGCGGAATAGATGCCATAATTCGCCATTAGGTAACCGCCGTCTTTGGTACCGTCGCTAAACCCGACCATCACCGTCTGAGTGTTGTTTCTAAGTTCAAGATGTTTCCGATAAACCTCGTTTTCATAAAGTTTGCGCATCACATCGCCGGCATTTTCAAGATCCTCGACCGTCTCAAACAAAGGTACGATATCGACCGAGAGCCGTTCGAGCGGCCAACCGCAGATCCTGAACAAACCGAATACCTCGATCACATCAAGCGGGCCCTGCGAATGCGAAATTATGTAACGCTCGCATGCATTCTCCCCGTTCGCGATTTGGATATTGCGGACCGCCTTGATGGTCGCAAATGTGTCCCTTGCAAGCGGGTCGTCAAAGTCATCCGGGTCTACGTCCAGATCGAGTGCCAAAATCGCCTCAATTTTCTCCGGCTCCGAGAACCCGGTATAACCAGACGGCAGGATTCCCGCCTCAGCGAGCTGATCATAGATCGCACGATGAACCGAGCTGTCCTGGCGTATATCCAGGGAAGCGATCGAGAGTCCGAACATCTCGATCCGTGTTATCAGGTCGGCGACCATCGTCTCAAACAGGCTGTTGTGAGTATCGATCAGTTCGCGGCGGATTCTTCGCAGCGATGTGAGAATATCGTCTGCCGACAGTGTGTCCGAATCCTGGAATGCGTTTTCGTAGACCTCTTTTTCGAGTTCCTCAACCAATTCTTCGACTCCCGCGAATGTAAGCCGGCGCCTCAAGTGCCTGAGGTCGGAGTAGTAACAACGGAGAATCGAACGACGTAACGCACCGGCAGTTTTGAGCGTAGTATCGACCGTCACAAACGGGTTGCCGTCGCGGTCGCCTCCGCTCCAGAATCCCATTTGTATGAGTCGGTCGATCTTTAGCGGCTCATCCGGAGAAGCTTTGCGCAAGTCCGAAACTATTTCTCCGATGGCCCTGTAAAAAACGTTTTCGAGATACCAGATGAGCGCGACGGCCTCGTCATAGGGCGTGGGTTTTTCCTTCTTAAAAAAGGGAGTGCGCCCTAGTTGCTGCAAGAGTAGCTTTACCTGCGGGGTGT
>JAOTWT010000330.1 GCA_029862725.1 Acidobacteriota bacterium
GATTTCTTGACCAAGAAACCATCGATGACCCGAATTAAAGAAAAAGTTAAAGACCTGATCGAAGTGTGTTCCTATGAGAGCGTTCTGGATTTCCGGAATGACGCCTCAGAAACGCTGAAAGGATATCATTTCACGGATATCACTTCTCAATTGATGGCGGCCTGGCTGGACGCGCTTGTCGATCTCCCTTCTCGCAGGATCAATGCGAAAGCGTTGGCGGGTTACCGCGGAGTCGGCAAGAGCCACTTCCTGTCGGCCTTCGCGGCGATCGTATCGACGCCCGAGCTTCGTTCGTTGGTCCACGATACTCATGTCGCCGCATCAGCGCATCATCTGAAGCGGCGCCGATACCCGGTTGCATTCGTCCGGCGGGGCACGAAACCAACCCTTGAGGCGGAGCTGCGCGAAGCTGTCTCGATTGCTCTCGACTGTACAATTGACGAGCTCCCGAAAGAGTTGGGCGCATTGATGGCGCACGCCGACCAAATCCACTCAGATGTTCCGTTTGTTGTCATCGTAGACACGGCACTCGAACGTGAGAACCGCGTTTCCAGGGATGACGGCGTTTTTCTTGGAGACCTGGCAACTGCCGCGAATGACAAGAACATCTTTATAGGGGTCGCTCTTGACGACGATATCACCGACGCGGACGGTATCAACTCGGCTATCGCTCAGAGCTATACGATAGATTATCTCGATCAGGAACACCTCTATCGCATCGTAGATTCCCATATATTTCGCAAACACCGGCAGTCGCAGTCGCTGATCAAGGACATTTACCATCAGTTTCGTGAGACTCTGCCCGCCTTCAAGTGGAGCGAACCGAGGTTCACCTCGCTTTACCCGCTCCACCCCGCGATTCTTGAAGTTGCCCCGTTTATAAGGCTTTACGCGCCCGAATTTGCCCTGCTCGGATTCGCTTCGGAGGCCGGTTCAAAAATCCTCGGCAGACCCGCCAATTCGCTTATTGCCCTCGACGAAGTCTTCGATAAGGTTGAGGACACGCTTCGCAAAGCACCCGATCTAAAGGAAGCGTTTGAAACCTACGACGCGATCAGTAAAGAAGTTGTTTCATTGATCCCTGTAATGCAGCGGCTTCAGGCCAAGCTGATACTCAAGGCTTTGTTTGTGCTCTCGCTTGACGGGGAGGGAACGACGGCAAGCGAAATCTCGGCGGCGATGCTGATCTTTGACGAATCGGACCCGCAACAAACCGAATCGCAGGTCGCAGAGTTGCTCGAAACGTTCGTTTCGATTTTTCCGGATGAGCTTCATCGCCGCGAAGAAGCGGAAAACATCAGGTTCAGTTTCAAGTTTGCCGGGAAAGACGACCTTCTGTCGGCGCTTTCGGAAGCCACCCAAAACGTGCCGCCGGAAATTATTCCCCAGATGTTGAGCCGCGTGGGTAAAGAGCGTTTTTCAGATTGGAGTATAGCCTTAATTGATGGCGAACAAGCGCAGGAATGGACTGACTGCCAGGTTGTATGGCGCGGTGGCCAGAGAAGGGGACGGGTCTCGTGGCGCTGGGGAAGCAGCGAATCTTCCGCAAGACCCGGATCGGACAGTCTCGACCTCGACGTATTCGTTTGTGATCCAACGACCGATCCGAAGGATCTAGGTCTAAGCGGCGAGTCTTTTTGCTGGAAGCCTGCAGAATTAACTCCGGAAGAAATAGAAACAGTTTGCCGGTACCATCTCCTTCTGCATGACGAGGCAATCAAGGAAGAATTCTCCGACCAGATTCGCGCAGCGGGGCATACCCACGCGCAAAACCTCTCCAGGATTTGGGAACGCGTATTCCTGGAGAATGGATCAATTTATTCCGCGGATGGCGAATACGGCTTCGGCGAAAACTGCTTCGAGGCCCAGACTGTCGGAGATCTGCTTGCGGCGTGTCTGGAAACCCGCTTCGAAGAGAATTTTCCGCAGCATCCGGTTTTTGAGGAACCACTCGAGCTCAGACACGTGGCGCTCCTGGTTAGCGATCTGTTTAGCGGAGCGAAAACATCCAACTCGGAAGTTCAGGCCCTCGCAGCGCAATTTGGCTGGCCGCTCGGGGTGGTAAGTGACAACGGCGACAACTATCTGCTGGCAAAAGAAGAAGAAGTTTTCGAGCTACCCTATTCGGCCAAAGTCCTTGAGTTGCTCGAAAAAGCGACCGGTACAGTCACGCTCTCTGAAATCTACGAGACGCTCCGTCTGAGCCCGTTTGGTTTGGTTAAAGAGGCGCAGCAGCTAATTCTGTCGGCTCTGGTCGCACATCGAAAAGCGGAATTCGTAACAACGAAAGGCGACCGCATAAACCGTCGTTCGCTCGATCTTAAAATCATCTGGGACGATATTGCCGGAATCGCTAAACCGGAACACGTTCAGTACGCTTCGGCCCGTCTCAACCAGTGGGCACAAGCCGTGACCGGTTTCGACGAACCGGTCTCGATAGATAAACCAGACGACCGCGCTAAAATAAAAGAAGGTCTTGCCGTCTGGCTCGCAGACTGGGAAGAGGCGAATATCGTCAGCAGGTTTGCAGGCTTGCCCGATGAACTGTTGAACACCAGGATCTGGCAGATTTCTGTAAGCGTCGAGCGCGCCTTCGGAAATGTCGCCGAGTCCTTGAGGGGTCTCGGCGCGGAGTCGATAACGCTGGAGGAAGCACTCGAAAGAATCGCCGACAGTTTCGCCGACTCAGACACTGAATATGCCGCCCGGGAAGGCGAACTCGTCGCCCTGATCAGCTTTATCAAGAGCGCCTCCTTGCGCGAATCAGTCTGGGGCTATATCGCCGTTTGTGAACTCACCGACGATGGCAAGATCGAAGACCTTCGAAAGCGTTTACTCGAGCTTATGGACTCGGGTCACAATGAGCCTAATGCGGCCACAAACAGGGAAATTACAAGCTGCTGGAAAGAGTTTCTGAGTTCCTATTCCGAGTATTTTGCGGTCAAACACGACTCGATCATGAAATCGCATCAACTTCAGGAAAAGTTTGACGAATATACCAAGAGCGATGAATGGTGGGAATTCGAGAGACTGTCATCTCTTCCGGTATTTCAAAATGCCCATTGGAAGGAATCTGAACGAATCCTGAGGCAGTTACGCGAACTGGATTGCAGTTTTGCCGTCCGTGAAAACCTAAAAAACCATCCGTTTTGCGCCTGTTCATTCAATCTTTCAAAAATGGGCGAATGGGAAGACCTGCCGGACCGTCTTACTCTTCTCGTTGACCGTGCCCGCGCGAGTTATCGCAAAACTCTTGATTCGATCAAGCCGGACGTCGTCGGTCGCCTCGAGCAGTTTGTACGCGAAGAATCTTCCAAACAATTTGTCGATGCCGCGGCCGCGCTTCTCGAAGCGTTTGAAAAGCAGGTGTATCCCGACCTCTTTTCAACGGACCAGCTGACCATACTGCAAAAGATCCTTAACGACGGACGCCCGACCAGAATGGCGGCCGCCAGTCTACCGGATCAAAGCGGCGTCCACAGCGCAGATTCTTTGCGGTCGAACCTGGGTGAATGGCTGGACGACCTTCCTGCGGAACCGGTTTTGATAAAACTCGGGTAGCACTACTGAAACAAAACGTTTGATGCTGATCCAAAATGCCGTAGACTCTTTTTGATGCGTACTGTGACAATAGTTGGTGTCGGAAGGGTCGGCGGTGCACTTGCCCTGTCGTTGACGAATGCGGGGTTTGAAGTTGTTCGTCTTGTCACGAACGACGTCGAAGCGGCGCGGATACTATCCACAAGAATTCCTTCCAACCCCTCCGTTTCAACGCTCGCGGGCCTTCTGAAAATCGATTCCGATTGCCTGTTTGTCACAACGCAAGACTCAAAAATTCGAAATACCGCCCTTGAGCTCGCCAAAATTCCTATTCAGGGTGGAGAATTTGCATTTCACACGAGCGGTGCCCTCTCGAGCACTGAATTGCTGCCTCTCGAGGAGGCCGGATGGAGGGCGGCATCAGTACATCCATTGATATCGATCAGCGATCCCGAAAGGGGTGCGGCAAGCTTCGAAGGAGCCTATTTCGCGGTTGAGGGTGAAGTCAGTGCTGTCAAAATGGCGACCACTCTTGTACGCCAGTTGGGGGGCCTTCCTTTTGAAGTGGAAACGGACCAAAAAGCGCTTTACCACGCCGCCGCCGTGGTCGCATGCGGACATCTTGTCGCGTTGGTTGAGATTTCACAACGGATGCTCGCTCATTGCGGTCTGGAGAATGAGATGATCCGCCGAGCCCTGATTCCGCTCATCGAAAGCACCGTTGCCAATCTGGGTGAACACGGCCCGGCGAAAGCACTGACCGGTCCTTTCCAACGGGCGGACGCCGA